>DASRMJ010000056.1:0-16620 GCA_035647995.1 Thermoleophilia bacterium
CTTCTGGACCCACTCCAGCAGGCGTGTGCTCACACTCGAGTGGCAAGAGGGCCTCACACTCAACCAACTGGACCTTGAGACGCTGACCCTCGCCGAGCGCTACCGTCTGGCCGAGACCATCTCTCGGACCTGGTTCAAGCAGATCCTCGAGGATGGCTTCTTCCATGGTGACCCGCACCCGGCGAACATCACCTACATCGATCCCGACCACATAGCTCTGCTCGACTTCGGCATCGCGGGTGGGCTCTCCGATGTGGATCTCGAGCAGGGCACGCTGCTGTTCCTCGACATCATGGATCGTGACATCGAGGGCGTGAAGCGACGGCTGCAGAGGCTGGGAGTGAAGTGGTCCCGTGACAGGGACCAAGCAGCGACGGCGGCACTCGAACTCGGCTTCTCCCGCTACTTCGGAGCCTCCCTGGCCGACATCGACCCGGCGGCCCTGATCCGAGAAGCGTTCGACATCATCTACGGTCTGCACCTGAGTCTGCCCACCCGCTTCTTGGTGCTGGAGAAGTCGCTCTTGACCGTGGAGGGAGTCGTCACCCAGATCTACCCTGACTTCAACGTGTTCGAAGTGGCTCGGCCATATGCGCGCAAGCTCCTCTTGCGTAGGTATCGTCCAGAAGTCGTCGGCGCCCGTCTCGGACGGTCTCTCGCGGCCTACGGCGAAGTGCTTCGCGACTACCCGTTCCAACTTCACGACCTTCTCGAAGAGATGCGCGATGGGGAACTCGAGATCAAGTTCGTCCACACGGGCCTCGAGGCGTTCAGCCACAAGCTTGACATCCTGATGAATCGGCTGGTGGTCGCCCTGGTGGCCGCGTCGCTCGGCATCTCCAGCTCTTTGGTCGCGGTGTTCGTCACTACGGGGCCGCGCGTCCTGGGCATGTCGCTGTGGGGGATCCCGGGCTTGGTCGCCGCCCTGTTCTTCGGAGTCTGGCTCATGTGGGCCATATTCCGCTCTGGGCGTATGTAGCTCACCGTCCAGAGACGTGCGGGGAATGGCGGCGGCCGCCCGAGGTATGGCAGCAGCCCGCGAAACGGTGCAGGACCGGCGATCCTGTCATCGACGCCAGCTATACTGTCTGGCTATGGACACTTTCACCTGGTCGCTCAAGCCTTTTTCTTGGAACGTCGCTGAACGCATCGCGAAGGAGCTCGACCTGCCGATGATGGTGGCGATCGTGCTCGCCCGCAGGGGATTCCGCGATTCCGAGCAGGTGCGGGCCTTCCTGGAGATCTCGCCGGCGGTCCCCGACCCCTTTCTCTTCTCTGATATGAGAGCGGCTGTCGCTGTCGTTAACCAGGCCGCTGCATCGGGAAGGCGCATCGTCATACACGGCGACTACGACGTTGACGGCGTCTCGGCCACCGCACTCCTGATCCGCGGCTTGGCCGACCTTGGGGTGCGGGCGGAGCACTACCTGCCGAGCCGCTTCGTGCAGGGGTACGGCCTCTCGGAGACCGGCGTGCGGGAGATCGCGGCCGGGGGAGAAGCGCTGCTGGTCACGGTGGACTGCGGCGTCAACTACCCCGATGAGGTGGCACTCGCGCGCGAGCTGGGCATGGACGTGGTGGTCACCGACCATCACCAACCCGGCGACACCTTGCCCGATTGCCCTCTGATCCACCCGGTCCGCGGCGGGTATCCACACTCGGACCTCTGCGGAGTGGGTATCGCGCTCAAGCTGTTGCACGCTCTGCACATCGACCGCTCCTCGGTCCCACCGGACAGGATCCCCGAACGTCTGCTGGCGCACCTCGATCTGGTGGCTCTGGGCACTGTAGCCGACATGGTGCCACTGCGCGGTGAGAACCGCCACTACGTCGCCGAGGGGGTCGTCAGGATCGCAGCCAGCGGCAAGCCGGGCCTCAGAGCTCTGGTGACGGTGGCCAACGGCGAGGGGCGTGTCGACGCTCAGACGGTCGGCTTCCGGCTGGCTCCGCGCATCAACGCGGCAGGCCGACTCGGCGATCCGGAGATCCCCCTCCGGCTGCTTCTTACCGATGACGCCGCCGAAGCTGAGACACTCGCGCAAGGCCTCGACGCGCTCAACCGCGAGCGGCAGAGCGTCGAGGCGGTGGTCCTCGAGGAAGCGCTGGTGGTGGTCGAGAGTCTAGAGCAGATGCCCCCGATCCTGGTAGTCGCAGGCCGAGATTGGCACGAAGGCGTGTTGGGCATCGTGGCCTCCCGTCTCGTGGAGCGCTACCATCGGCCGGCGGTCCTGCTCTCTCTGGCAGGGGGAAGGGCCCGCGGCTCAGCCCGCAGCATCCGCGCATACGACATCATGGCAGGCTTGACGGCGTGCGCTCGGCACCTCACGGTCTTCGGCGGGCACCCGCAGGCAGCGGGCCTCACTCTGCCCGAAGACATGGTGGCGGAGTTCAAATCGGACCTTGAACGCCACGCAGCCGAGGCACTTGTCGATGCAGACCTTCTCCCTACATACCATCCTGACGCCGTGGCCGCGGGGGTGGCGCTCAATCTGGAGACGGTCGACGCTCTCTCCCGGTTGGCGCCGTTCGGTTTCGGCAACCCCGCGGTCAAACTGATCGCGCTGGCGGCCCGCCTGGAGGACGCGCGGCCCACTCGTAAGGGCGATCATCTTCAGGGCACGCTGGTGGTCGACGAGGTGCGGACACGCGGCATCGGGTTCGGTCTGGCCGGGAAGCTGCCCGAGTTGATGGAAGACGGCCTGCGGGCTCATGCGGGCATCCGCTTGGAGGCGAGCGAGTGGCAGGGCACGAGCAGGGCCGAGGTCCAACTGCACAGTTTCTACCGAGTCGCCCCCGACCTAGGCGAGGGCGCCCTCGGGTGCTCCCCGATCTGCCCGTTCCTGGACGATCTGGAGGCTCCGCCCGCCTGCCCCGCCTGCGCCCATCCCTTCTCTGGGGCCGCGTTCACCGACGTGATGGGTAGGGATCTCCGTGATGCGCCGGGCAGGCTCTCGCACACCGCGGAGATCCTGTCGACGGGTGAAGACGCGGCCATCCTAGGGGCTGACGTCAAGCGGCACTTGGTGCGGCTGAGCGGCGAACTCCCCCTCAGGGAACTCGGCGTCGTCGGCACCCACTGCGTCAGCAGGCACTGCTGGCGCACGAGGCTTGCGAGCCCACGCGGCGACACACTCCTCTTCGCCGATTGGGACGCCGCGGAGAGAAGGCCGGAACTGCTGTGTGCGCGGAGCCACGTGATCGTCGTGGACCCCGTCTACCGGGCCTCTCAGTCGGCGCTACTGCAGCAGATCGCCGACTCCGGCGCGCGCGTTCATCTCCTCTACGGCGACGAAGAGAGACGGGCAACCGAGGAGGAGTTGCGGGTCCGTATGCATCCACGCTACTGGATGGTCGCGCTCTATCGAGCACTGCGCACCGACACCGGCTGTGACGACGGACTTTTCGCCGGTGTGATGGGCGCCTCGTGGGAGAAGGACTCGGTCATGCCCACCTCGGAAGACCTCCGACGTGCCTCGCAGCTTCTGACGGAGCTGGGACACGGGTCGAACGGGGGGGGAGGGGCTACAATGGAAGCCTCCATGAGTCCCGCGTACACAGCCGCAGTAGAAGCCTTCGAGGAGGCGGTCCGGCTATGTCGGAAGACGTGACCCAAACCCCACCTCCTGACGAGGCGCAACTCGATCTTCCGCATCGAGAGCTTCTCGACGACCTCTTCCGCCAGATCGTCCGCTACAACCCTACGTTCGACCGGGACATGATCACGCGGGCGTTCACGGTGGCTGTAAGAAAACACAAGGACCAACGAAGGGCGAGCGGGGAAGACTACATCCTCCACCCTGTCGGCACGGCCACCATATGCGCCGACCTTCGGCTCGACTCACCCACCGTGACCGCTGCCTTGCTGCACGACGTGGTAGAGGACACCGACGTGTCCGTGGCCGAGGTCGTCGCCGAGTTCGGGGAAGAAGTCGGTCTCCTGGTCGACGGCGTCACGAAGCTCACCCAGATGTCTTTTCGCAGCGTCGAAGAGGAGCAGGCCGAGAACTTCCGCAAGATGATCATCGCGATGGCCAAGGACATCCGCGTGATCCTCATCAAGCTGGCCGACCGCCTCCACAACATGCGCACGCTCAGCTACCTGGGGAAAGAGAAGCAGATCCAGAAGGCCAAGGAGACCCTGGAGATCTACGCGCCGCTGGCGCACCGTCTGGGGATCGAGTCCGTCCGCTGGGAGCTCGAAGACCTCGCCTTTGCCACCCTGCATCCTCGCAAGTACTCGGAGATCCAGCACATGGTCTCGCAGCGCCGAGCCGACCGGGAGGAGTATCTGGAGGAGGCTCGTTCGTATCTCAAGTCCGAGCTGGAGAAGGTCAAGATCAACGCTGAGATCCTGGGCCGAGCGAAGCACTTCTACTCCATCTACGACAAGATGACCCGCAAAGGCAAAGAGTTCAACGAGATCTACGACCTCACCGCCATGCGGGTCTTGGTGGCTTCCGTGCGCGAGTGCTACGCGGCCCTGGGCATCATCCACTCCTTGTGGAAACCCCTCCCGGGGCGATTCAAGGACTACATCGCGATGCCCAAGTTCAACATGTACCAGTCTCTACACACTACGGTGATCGGCCCGCAGGGCAAGCCCCTCGAGATCCAGATACGCACCTCGGAGATGCATGAGACCGCGGAGTACGGCATCGCCGCTCACTGGATCTACAAGGACAAGGACAGGAGCAAGGAGCGGGAGAAGGACCGCATCGACCGGCTGGCTTGGCTCAGGCAGATGATGGAGTGGCAGTCGGACACCAAGGACGCCACGGAGTTCATGGAATCACTCCGGATCGACCTGCTGCAGGATGAGGTGTACGTCTTCACCCCGAAGGGAGAGGTGAAGAGCCTCGCGGTTGGCGCCACCCCCGTCGATTTCGCCTACGCCATCCACACGGACGTCGGGCACCGATGCGTCGGAGCCAAGGCAAATGGGAGGATCGTTCCGCTCACGTACCGTCTGCAATCAGGCGACATCGTCGAGATCCTCACCACGAAGAACACCCAGGGACCGTCACGCGACTGGCTCAACTTCGTCCAGACTTCGGGGGCCCGCAACAAGATCCGCCAATGGTTCAAGAGAGAGCGGCGGGAGGACTCGGAACACCTTGGCAAGGAGGCCCTCCTCGAGAGCTTCCGCAAGCACGGTCTGCCCGCGCAGAAACTGATGGGCTCCGACACTCTCTCGCAGGTCATGAAGGACATGAACTTCCAGAAGCGGGAAGACTTCTTCGTGAGCATCGGAGCGGGCAAGACCAGCCCTCAGCAGGTCCTCACGAAGGTCATGCAGCACATGGGGCAGGGGACGGGGGCCGTCAAGGAGGAGCTCCCTCCGATCTCGATACTGCCCTCGCCCCGGCGACTTCCCACCTCGGCCGACATAGGGGTCAGAGTGGAGGGCATCGACGACGTCGCCATCCGCATGCCCGAGTGCTGCCGACCGGTCCCGGGAGACGAGATCGTGGGGTACATCTCGCTGGGCAAGGGCATCACCATCCATCGCAAAGACTGTCCCAACGTGCGCGCCCTAGAGAGACATCCGGAGCGATTCGCCGAAGTGTCGTGGGACCAAGCGGTTCGCGCACCCTTCCGCGTTGAGATCCAAGTGGAGGCCTATGATCGCAGCCGGCTTCTCGAAGACATCTCTCGCACCTTGAGCGAGAGCGGGGTCAACATCCTGGCCGCGCATATCCAGACCACCGACGACAACACGGTCAAAGACCGGTTCGTGTTCGAGGTGCCCGGCGTCGAGTACCTGGATTCGGTACTTCAGCGCATACGGATGATCGACACGGTCTACGACGCCTACAGGGTCACCCCTCATTAGAAGGGCCCACACCCTGCGAGACCGACCTTGGGCCCGTGTGGTGTGGGTCCCGACCCACAATGCCCGCGTAGTCGGCCCCGCCCCGAGGCCCGCGTAGTCGGTCTCGACCCGAGGCGCTGCCGCCGGCAT
The DNA here is from genome assembly GCA_035647995.1 of Thermoleophilia bacterium. Lineage (GTDB taxonomy): Bacteria > Actinomycetota > Thermoleophilia > RBG-16-64-13 > RBG-16-64-13 > JAHJSA01. The sequence continues at coordinate 5,963 of DASRMJ010000056.1, forward strand.
GCGCGCTTGTTGCGCCTATCGAGCGCGTGCCGCCGGGCGCTCGCACCCCCTCTGGTATCATTGCCTTTCTGTCTTGTACACGTGGCACGAGGTATCGGCGATTATGAGAATCCTGACCGTCCCAGTAGGTCCGCTTCAGGCGAACTGCTACCTGGTGGCCGACGACGGCGGCATCGCACTCGCGATAGACCCAGGCGGAGAGCCCGAACGACTCATCTCTGCGCTGGAGAGGGAGGGGATGCGTCTTACGCATATCCTTCTCACTCATGGGCATTTCGACCATCTGGCGGGGGCTGCGGGATTGGCGGAGCTCACCGGCGCTCGAATCGCCTGCTCGGAGGGAACCGCGCCCATGTTGCGCAACCCTGACGACTACATCCCGTTCCCCGGCTTCGGCGGCATACCCAGTCGGGAACCCGATGTGCTTCTCGCTGACGGGGATATCATCAGCGTGGGACAGCTCGAGGTGGAGACCGTCACCACCCCTGGTCACTCGCCGGGCGACGTGACCTTCGCCGTGGACGGGGCCCTCTTCTGCGGAGACCTGCTCTTCTATCGCTCCGTCGGGCGCACCGATCTTCCTGGAGGTGACTTCGACATGCTCCTGCAGTCCGTTCGCAGACTCGTGGACCGCTTCCCCGGCGAATCACGCGTGTACCCCGGCCATATGCAGCCCACGTCGCTACGCGACGAGGTTCGCGCCAACCCCTTCCTCTCTGGACTCTCCTCCCGTGGCTGATCGACCGACGGCCCCGAAAGGCACCTACGACATCCTCCCCAACCAGCAGGCCACGCGCCGCTGGGTAGTGGCCAGAGCCACCGAGGTCTTCCGTCGCTACGGGTATGGACGATTGGACACCCCCGTGTTCGAGGAGACTCGGCTGTTCGCCCGTGGAGTGGGGGAGTCCACCGACATCGTCCGCAAAGAGATGTACACCTTCACGGATCTCGGCGGGCGCAGCATGACTCTTCGGCCGGAGGGCACCGCTCCGTGCGCCCGCGCCTATGTCGAACACGGCATGCACAAATTGCCGCAGCCGGTGAAGCTCTGGTATCACTGCCCCATGTTCAGGTATGAGAGCCCTCAGTCGGGCCGATATCGCCAACACCACCAATTCGGCATCGAGGCCTTCGGCTCGGATTCGCCTGCGCTCGACGGGGAGGCCATCGGAGTGCTCGCGGAGTTGTATCGCGACATCGGCCTCGCTCAGACCGAACTCCGCATCAACTCGATGGGGTGCCGGCAGTGCCGCCCCACCTACTCTGAGGAGTTGCGCTCGTTCCTGACCGAACACCGTGGTGAGTTGTGTCCGGAGTGTCTCGAGCGTTCCCGCCTGAACCCTATGCGCACCTTCGACTGCAAGGTCCCAGGGTGCGGTGAGGTGCTGCAGAATGCCCCAAGACTCACCGACTTTCTATGCCCCGACTGCGCGGCGCACCACGAGGAAGTGAAGAAGTATCTGGGCCTGCAGGGGATCGACTATGTAGAGGACCACCGGCTTGTTCGCGGGATGGACTACTACACCCGTACGACCTTCGAATTCCAGTCTGCCGTCCTCGGGGCGCAGTCCGGGGTGGGTGGAGGAGGGCGATACGACGACCTGGTTGAGACCATCGGCGGCCCTCCTACACCTGGAGTGGGCTTTGGAACCGGTGTGGAGAGGATCTTGCTGGCGTTGGCCCGCTCTCGTGACGACCTGCCTGCCGAGGCGTCCCCTGCGGCCTACGTGGTCGCTCTGAGCGACTCGACGCGGGCCGAAGCCTTCAGATTCGCCCACGAGGCACGGCGTCTCGGGGCGGCGGTCGACATCGACTACGCCGGGCGTAGCGTGAAGGGTCAGATGAAGCAGGCCGGCCGCAGTCGAGCGCGCTACGCAGTCATCGTAGGCGAAGACGAGGTCGCTGAGTCTTCGGTCACCCTGAAAGACCTCGGCACGGGTGAGGAGCGCACGCTCCCCCGTATCGATGCTATGACTCTCATCGTTGAAGCTGATGACAAGGGCGGATCATGACATACAGGACACACTGGTGCGGCGAGATCGGAGAACAGACGGTGGGCCGGCGTGTCTCCGTTGCGGGATGGGTGCATCGACGCCGAGACCACGGGGGTCTCGTCTTCATCGATTTGCGCGACCGGAGCGCGCTGGTGCAGTTGGTGTTCGACCCCGAACAGCATCCGGTCGCTCATGCGGCGGCCCATGACCTGCGTGGAGAGTACGTGATCGCAGCTACCGGACAGGTCGTCGCCCGCGGCGCGGACCAGGTCAATCCGAGACTGGCGACCGGGTCGGTGGAGATCCACGTGGATGAACTCACCGTGCTGGCAGAGTCCAAGACACCGCCCTTCTTCCCCGAAGATGACGTGGACGTCGATGAGACGCTCCGGCTCAAGTACAGGTACATCGACCTGCGTCGCCAGAGGATGCAGCACAACCTCATGCTGAGGGATAGGGTAGTGCAGTCGATACGACGCTACCTGGGGTCCGATGGGTTCATAGAGATCGAGACTCCCATCTTGACGAAGTCCACCCCTGAGGGAGCACGAGACTTCCTCGTGCCCAGCCGCCTTCGCCCGGGAGACTTCTACGCCCTCCCTCAATCTCCGCAACTCTTCAAGCAACTCCTGATGGTTGCCGGCTTCGAACGTTACTACCAGATCGCCCGCGCCTTCCGCGACGAGGATCTGAGGGCCGACCGCCAGTTGGAGCACACGCAGATCGACGTAGAGATGAGTTTCGCAAGCGAGACCGAGATCCAGGACCTCATCGAAGGGATGGTCTGGCATGCCTTCTCCGAGACCCTGCAGGTAGACCTGCCGCGACCCTTTCCTCGCCTCACCTATACGGAGTCGATGCTCAGATTCGGCAGCGACAAGCCGGACACGCGCTTCGGGATGGAGATCGTCGACGTGTCCGACCTCGTCGGTGACGCGGACTTCAAGGTCTTCGCGGACGCCGTTGCGGGTGGGGGAGCAGTCCGTGGGCTCCGCGCCGAGGGAGCCGCCGGCTTCTCGCGCAAGGACGTGGACGAACTCACCAAGGACGCCGCCGTCTACGGGGCGAAAGGCGTGGCGCCCATATGGGTGGAGGAGGGGGGCATCCGTTCTCCTATCGCGAAATTCCTTGGAGAGGAAGCGACGGCTGCCGTCGTCGCGCGCATGCACGGCCGCCCGGGCGACCTCCTGCTTTTCGTCGCCGACGCGCTCGCGATCGTCGAACCGGCCCTCGGGGCGTTGCGCCTCCGACTGGCCGATCTCCTGGGCGTGACCCGCGAGGGCTGGAGCTTCCTCTGGGTCGTCGACCCGCCGATGTTCGAGCTCGACGCGCGCGAAGGCCGGCTGAAGGCTCAGCATCATCCCTTCACGAAACCTCGGGTGTCCTGTCCCGAGGACCTGGCCGAGCAACCTCTGCGCCTGGGTACAGAGGCGTACGATCTGGTCCTCAACGGTGTCGAATTGGGAAGCGGCTCCATCCGCATCTCGGATCCGGCCCTACAGCGGGCGGTCTTCGGGGCCTTGGGCCTCGACGACGACGAGATAAGAGCTAAGTTCGGCTTCCTCGTAGAAGCCATGGATTTCGGCATGCCGCCGCACGGAGGCATGGCTCTCGGTCTGGACCGCTTCGTGATGCTCATGGCCGGGGAGACGTCGATACGCGACGTCATCGCATTCCCCAAGACTCAGAGCGGTTCGTGCCCTCTCACAGAAGCCCCATCCTCCGTCTCCCGTCAGCAGCTCGAAGAGTTGCACATCAAGGTGCGTTGAACGCGTGACCGGTGACGCTCCTACCCGAAGTGACGGCGCCCGAAGGCCGGTGGAAGGTACGCCGGGGTTTTTGTCGAACCAATATGGCTGTGGTACAGTTGGCTTGCTCGACCGTGTGCGTGATCCGCTCGAACTTGAGCCAACACATATTCCTTGGGAGGCGTGTTCTCTCGGTCGGCAGAGCTCGCCGAGGACAGTCACCCACCTGCTTACGCAGGTTCAAGGGACAGGCGGACACGGCAAGGTGGAGCACTTCTCTTCTTCGGAGGAACCGTATGCAGCGACATCGTAAGGCAGTCTACCCCCAGGTCTCGCTCGTGGTTCTGGTCATCGCCGTGGCGCTCGTTCTTGCGGCGTGCGGCGGAGGAGGCGGGTCGGGCGCGGAAGAAACGTCTACGACGATCCCTCCGGCGTCACCCACGACTGCCGGTGCGGCCGCACCGACGAAAGCGTTCGCCGACCTGGTGGGCACGACCCTCAGCACGACCGAAGACACGCCGGAAGACGTGGGCAATAGCCTCGACCTCCACGTTCCCATGGTGTTGGCCTTCTTCGTCACCGGCGGCACCGACGACGCCATCGTCCTCGAACAGCTCGACAAGTTGGCGCTCCGCTTCTCGGATGTGGACTTCTACACGTACGACTACAAGGTGCCCGCCGCTTACGGTGACCTTGCCGGGCAGCTGCACGTGGACTACCCGCCCCAAGTGACCTTCGTCGACTCGAACGGCGTCATCCGAGGCGTCACGAGTGGCTACGCCGACGAAGGCACCCTCAACCAACTGGTGGCCAACATCCGCTAGAGCACGGCATACCGGTGGACCATTTCTCTCGGGCCGGCCGTGTGGCCGGCCCTTCGCATCTCGTTTCAGATATGACACCGCCAAGTGACACTCCCACATCCCCCCGCGCGTACTCCGAGGCCGTGCTCGCCCACCTTCGGACACCGGCGCACGCGCGCCGCCTGCCCTTCGCCCATGCGGAGGGCAGAGCCGGGAGCAGGGCGTGCGGAGATCTCGTGCACATCCAGCTGCAGGTAGAAGCTGGCGCCATAGTCGATGCCGGCTTCCAGGCGTTCGGCTGTCCGGCTACGATCGCCACGGCCTCTGAGATAGTCACGCAACTGCCGGGCCTCGACCTCCTCGAGGCGGCTCACCTCAACCACGAGGATGTGGCCGCACGTCTGGCCCTAGCCGAGCACAAGCGTGGCTGTTCGGAGGTCGCGGCCGATGCCCTCTACGGCGCCCTCGAGGATTGGGTGCGGACTCCGGCCGCCATCTCCCGCCCAGGGGTGCAGCGCCAGGGTGCAGTCCTCGTCGCCATGAGCGGCGGCGTCGACAGCTCGGCGGCCGCCCTGATCCTCAAACAGGAGGGCCTCACTCCAGTGGGGGTCACCTTCCGCCTGTGGAGCGATCCGACCTGCTCGTCGGGAGGCGGATGCTGCAGCCCCGAGACTGTGCTTCGAGCCCGGCGAGTCGCCCATGCCCTGGGCATGGCCCACGTGACCGTGGACCTGACCGGGGAGTTCTACGACGTAGTCGTCGACGACTTTGTCCAGGAATACGCGGCCGGGCGCACGCCGAACCCCTGCGTGGTGTGCAACTCGCGGCTCCGCTTCTCTGCCCTCGCACAGATCGCCGACCGCCTGGGGATCGATAAGATCGCCACCGGTCACTATGCGCGCCTCCTGGGCTCGCCTCCACGCCTGCATCGCGCTCTCGATCCCGAGAAGGATCAGGCATACGTCTTGTCGCGGGTGGATCCCGGATTGCTCGAACGAGTCGTGCTCCCCTTGGGCGAACTCACAAAGCCGGAGGTGCGACGGCTGGCGCGCGATGCGGGCCTCGAGACACACGATGCCAAAGAGAGCCAAGAGATCTGCTTCATCCCCGACGACGACTACCGCCGATTTCTGGCCGAGAGACTGGGAGTCGCCGGGGGCCCCATCATCGACCGGCAGGGAAGGGTCCTTGGCGAGCACCGGGGAACGTACCGGTTCACCATCGGCCAGAGGAAGGGACTCGGCTTGGCGGCGCCAGAGCCGCTGTACGTGTGCGCCATCCACGACGATGGCGCGGTGGTAGTGGGCACGCGCGACGACCTCTTGGTAGGCGAAGTCGAACTGCGGGACGTGGTGGCGCACTCCACGGCCGTTCCGGGGAAGGATCTCACGATACAGTTGCGTTCGAGCGGCCTAGTGGTGCCGGCCACGGTGACCGTAGAGGGGCGCCGCTCGACGGTCCGCCTCGCGGAGCCCGTGTCCGGCGTGGCCACGGGCCAGACGGGCGTTGTGTTCGCGGGCGACCGCGTCGTGCTCGCCGGCGCGATCCACGAGACCCAGCCCCTCCGTGCACCCGGGAGCAGCCGGCAAGGGTAGCCGGGGCCTACCGGCAGGCTCTTCGGGGCCCTATGCTATAGTTGTACCTGCACAACGGCGGGACCAGGGCTCTCGCGCCAGAACCGGATCACGAGGAGGGGAGCGTCATGGAATGGGATGCGGCAGCATTCATGAAGATCGCCATCGGCCTCTTCTTCCTTGCCTTCGCGGGCGGCCTCACCGTCATGCTTGTGCGCCTCGCCGTGGTGTTCAAGGAGATCGCGGCGATGCTGGCTGATGTGACGAAGGAGTTCCTGCCGATACTGTCTCGTCTTCAGACCACCGTCGACGAAGTCAACTCCGAACTGGGCAAGATTGATGAGATCACCGGTTCCGTCGTCAGCGTCACCGGGGCGATAGAGAGCACGACCTCCGCCGTACAGAGCGCGATATCTGCGCCGTTTCGGAAGGTGGCCGGAGTCTCTGCGGGTTTGAGCGAGGCTCTGTCATCCTTCCTCTCTGGTCGCCGAAAGGAGCACTGATGGGCAAGTTCGCGTTCGGACTCACTGTCGCGACGGCCGCCGCGCTCGGGGCCGCCGCTGCTTTGGCACACCGCATCTCCACCGAGACCGGCAAGAGCTTCTCGGAAGCTCTCAACGAAGTGCCGGCCGAAGCTGAGCGCTACCTCGAGGAGATACTGGCGCGTGGGCGAGAGGCCTACGACGCCGGCCGAACCGCCGCCGCGGAGAAGCAGGCCGAGATCACCAACCGCCTCGGCGAGCGACTCTGAGGCTGCGCAGCCAGACCCTCCGGCCTTGATGGGCGCCACCACAGACACGGTCACTCTGACCATTCCGCAGCGCGAGGATCTTCTACCGCTCTTCAGGATGATCCTAGGAGGTATTGCGCTGCGCAGGAACCTGTCCCTGGAGACTCTTGACGACCTGCAACTTGCGGTCGACACCGTCCTGGCGGAAGACGAGGCGCAGCGGGGAGACGTATCCATGTCGGTGGAATCGGAGGCGGGCGTGCTTCGGATCCGCCTGAGCCCCTTGACAAGCCGGGACTTGCGGGAAACCCTCCTTCAAGGTTCCGTGCCTGAAGGGGCGGGCGATCGGTGCCTCGACGTGTGCTTGATCCTGCGCTCGCTGGTCGATGACTTCGCGATCCATGACGGGACCGATGATTCGTTCGCCGTCGTGCTGCGGAAGCTGACCGGATAGTCGGATGGTCGACGGGGGTACCGCAAACGATACCGCGCGCGCCGGGCTTTTCGCCGTGCCGCTGGGCGTCGTAGCCGAGAAGGAACTCTTGCGGCGCATCCACCGAGAGGCCGACCTCGCGGCACGCGAGGAACTCATCACGCGCTACCTGCCTTTGGTCAAGAGCCTGGCGCGCCGCTTCGCTTCTCGCGGTCAGCCGGTCGAGGACTTGGTCCAAGTGGGCTCCATCGGCCTCATCAAAGCCATCGACCGATTCGACATCGAGCGCGGCGTCGAGCTCTCGACCTACGCTACGCCCACGATCCTCGGCGAGATCAAACGATACTTCCGAGACAAGGGTTGGGCCGTCAAGGTGCCCCGAGCCCTGCAAGACCTGAACATACGTCTCAACAAGGTGATCGAACAACTCACCGTGGAACTGAACCGCTCACCCACGATAGCCGAGCTGGCAGTGGCATGCTCCGTCACCGAGGAAGATGTGCTCGAGGCCCTTGAGAGCGGGCGCGCCTACAACTCCCTCTCTCTGTTCTCGAGCGGAGGCTCCGACGACGAAGACTCCCTCGAACTCCTCGACTACCTCGGCAAGGAAGAGTCTGAATACGAACTCGTGGAGCAACGACGATACCTGGCGCCAGCCATGGGCCGACTCGATGAACGTGAACGTCTCATCCTGCACCTCAGGTTCTTCGAGGGCATGACCCAAACCCAGATCGCTTCGCGCGTGGGCATCTCGCAGATGCACGTATCCCGGCTCATCCGCAAGTCGATCGACATGCTCCGCCAGACCATGAGAGAGCAGGGAGAAGAGTCCTCGCCGCTCGACTAACGCGAGGGCGGAGTCCAGAGACACCGAAACTCCGAGATACCTGACCGGGAAGAGGTTGTGCGTGAAGACACGCGATCTTCGTAAGTTGTTCTTGGACTACTTCGTCGAGAACGGCCACCTGCTGATGCCGAGCGCGTCGCTGGTGCCATATCGCGACCCGTCCGTCCTGCTGACAACGGCCGGCATGCAGCAGTTCAAGCCCTACTTCCTGGGGATGGCTGAGGCTCCCGCCACGCGCATGACCAGCGCTCAGAAGTGCTTCCGCACCACGGATATCGATCGAGTCGGTTTCACGGCTCGCCACTGCACCTTCTTCGAGATGCTCGGCAACTTCTCAGTGGGAGACTACTTCAAGGAAGGCGCCATCCGTTTCGGCTACGAACTCTCCACCGAGAGACTAGGTCTCGACCCCGCCAGGATCTGGGTGTCGGTGTTCGAAGGAGATGCCCAGGTCGAGGCGGACGAAGAGGCCATGCGCCAATGGGAGCAGGTCGGTATCCCTCGTGAACGGATGGTGGCTCTGCCGCGCAGCGAGAACTTCTGGGGGCCCCCGGGACCTACGGGCCCCTGCGGTCCTTGCTCCGAGTTGTACTACGACCGAGGCTCAGATAGGGGCTGCGGCAGTCCGGACTGCAGACCCGGCTGCGACTGTGACCGGTTCCTCGAGTACTGGAACCTGGTGTTCATGCAATACAACATGGACGACCAAGGCCGCCTGACACCCCTGCCCTCCAGGAACATCGACACGGGCATGGGGCTGGAACGCATAGCGGCGCTCATGCAGGGTGTGGATTCGGTCTTCTTGACCGACTCCTTCTACCCGCTCATCCAACTGGGCGAGGAGATCTCGGGACTCGCCTACGGAGGATCCGAGCGCGCCGATGCCGCCCTCCGGGTCCTGGCAGATCACTCCCGATCCATGTCGTTCCTGATCGCCGACGGCGTCCTCCCCGGCAACGAAGGGAGGGGGTACGTGCTGCGCAGGATCATCCGGCGTGCCGCCCGCTTCAGTCGCAACCTGGAGATGACGCCCCCGTTCCTGGGGCGCTTCGCGGAGCGGACCATCGAGCTCCTGGCGGATGCCTATCCCGAGTTGCACGAACGCCGTGAGACGATCATGCGCATCGTCAATTCCGAGGAGGAGCGCTTCAACCGTACGCTCGACCAAGGCCTCGTACTCTTGGATGAGGAGATACGGCGGGCCCGGGGCGGCGGCACCAAGATGTTCTCGGGCGCGGCGGCCTTCGTCCTGCACGACACCTTCGGCTTCCCGGTGGAGGTCACCCGCGAGATCGTGGAGGAGAAGGGCCTGTCTCTCGACTTGGACGGTTTCGACGCGGCGATGGAGGGACAACGGGCACGGGCACGGGCCACGAGCAAGGAGCTCGACTCGCTACATGAGGCGGCGGTCCATCTTGCTCGGGAGTCGCAGAACGCCACTGAATTCGTGGGATATGCTCAGGACGAGGTGTTCACGGTCATCGACAGCCTTCAGGAGTTCGAGGACGGTGACGTCGTGCTCACTCTTCGCGAGAGCCCGTTCTACGCCGAAGGCGGAGGCCAAACGGCCGACATCGGCTGGATCGAGACGGACGCGGGCAGAGCCGAGGTGCGGGATGTCCAGCACCATGGAGCCGTGCAGGTGATCGTGGCACACACAACTGCGGGGTCGCTTGAACAGGGAGTTCGCGCCAAGGCCGTGATCTCGTCAGCGCATCGCCACTCGGTGGCCGCCAACCACACGGGCACGCATCTCCTGCACCACGCGCTCCGCTCGACTCTGGGAAAGGATGTGACCCAGGCCGGCTCCTCGGTGCGGGCCGACAAGTTCCGCTTCGATTTCGCGTTTCACGAGCCTCTCGGGTCCGACCGCCTCACAGAGATCGAGGAGATCGTCAACCGGAAGATTGTGGAGAACCACCCTGTCAGAGCCTTCACCACAAGCCTTGACCATGCCAGGGATCTAGGAGCCACCGCCCTGTTCGGCGAGAAGTACGGCGACTTCGTCCGCGTGGTGGAAATCGACGACTTCAGTCGGGAGTTGTGCGGGGGAACCCACGTGCATTCCACGAGCGAGATCGGCATCTTCAAGATCCTCTCGGAAGGTAGCGTGGGTGCCAACGTCCGCCGCATCGAGGCCGTCACGGGGCGGCGGGCGGTGGAGTACTACCGCTCGCAGGATTCAACCGTGTCCGCTGCCGCAGGGATGCTGGCCGTCCAAGAAGATGCACTGCTCCCCGCTGTGAACAAGCTCCAGACTCGAGTGGCCGGCCTGACGAGGGAGGTGGGGCAACTCCTCGCCGCGAAGGCCGGCGACCTGACCTCTGCCGTCGTTGAAGCGGCAATCGAGGCCGACGGCGTCAAGGTAGCAGTCGCACAAGTGGACGCACGGGACAACGATCACCTCTTGGCCCTGCTTGACCAGGTGCGGGATCGGCTGGCGCCGGCCATCGTTCTACTTGCGACGGTCTCCGCGGGGAAGGTCACCAGTGCCGCCGCCGTAAGCAACGGGGTCGACGGGTCTGACGC
>DASRMJ010000057.1:0-2829 GCA_035647995.1 Thermoleophilia bacterium
GATCATCACGGCCATACTCACCCTCGCGGGGGTCATGGCGATGATGTTCTGGATCAGCCCGCTGCTCGCGGTGATCTCGCTGGTGACCGTCCCACTCTCGGTGCTGGTCACGGTGCTCATCGCCAAGCGCTCGCAGAAACAGTTCGCCCTGCAATGGGCGCGCACGGGCACCCTGAACGGACACGTGGAGGAGATGTACACGGGTCACAACATCGTGAAGGTCTTCGGGCGTCAGAAGGAGGCGATCGAAGCGTTCGACGAGCAGAACGAGCAACTCTACCGCGCCAGCTTCAAAGCGCAGTTCATCTCGGGCATCATCATGCCGTCCATGATGTTCATCGGAAATCTGAACTATGCCGCTATCTGCGTGATCGGCGGCTTTCGTGTCGCCAGCGGCACGATGACGCTCGGTGACGTGCAGGCCTTCGTGCAGTATTCGCGGCAGTTCACGCAGCCCATCACCCAGACGGCCAGCGTGGCCAACGTGTTGCAGTCGGCTGTGGCCTCGGCCGAACGCGTCTTCGAGTTGCTCGACGAGGCCGAGGAGTCGCCCGATGTGGCCGACCCCGTCGTGCTCACTGAGGTGAAGGGTCACATCAGCCTCAAGGGAGTCTCGTTCCGCTACCTGCCCGACACGCCTCTCATCGAGGATCTCGACCTCGAGGTGCAGCCGGGGCAGACAGTCGCGATCGTGGGGCCGACAGGAGCCGGCAAGACCACCTTGGTCAACCTGCTCATGCGCTTCTACGAGATCGACGAAGGGAGCATCTTCATCGACGATGTCGACACCCGCAACATGACGCGCCCCGACCTGCGTCGCCTCTTCGGCATGGTTCTGCAGGACGCGTGGCTGTTCGGTGGGACCATCCGCCAGAACATCACTTACGGGAACGAGAAGGCCACCGAGGAAGAGATCCTGGCGGCTGCCGAGGCGGCCCACGTCGACCACTTCGTGCGCACGCTGGCCGAAGGCTACGACACGCGGCTGGACGACGACTCGGCGCACGTTTCGCAGGGTGAACGGCAGTTGCTCACCATCGCCCGCGCGTTCCTGGTGGATCCTCAGATCCTCATTCTGGACGAAGCCACCAGCTCTGTTGACACCCGCACCGAGGTGCTCATCCAGAAGGCCATGTCGCGTCTGCTGTGCAACCGCACCAGCTTCGTCATCGCCCACCGGCTCTCGACCATCCGTGACGCCGACGTCATCCTGGTGATGAACGAGGGTCGCATCCTGGAGAAGGGCACCCACGAGGACCTATTGGCGCGCGGCGGCTTCTACTGCGAACTCTACAACAGCCAGTTCGCGGACGCGCTCGCCGAGGCGTCGTGAAGGAGTCCCCCGACCCCATGCACGGCGCTACATTCTCCCCTGAACAACTGTCCATGGTCCAGATGGTGCGCGAGCTCATGTTGGAGCAGGTAGCTCCACGTACGCAGGAGATCGACGAGCGGGCCGAGTTTCCCTCCTGGGTGGCGGAGCTCTTCCAACGCTATGATCTCTTCGGGATCGCGGTGCCCGAAGAGTATGGCGGTATCGACGGCTCGCTGGTCACACAGTGCGCCGTGGTGGAGCAGGTGGGCCGGGTGTGCGGCTCGTGCTCGATGATCCTGGGGGTCCAGTGCCTGGGGTCCGCCCCTATCGCCCTGTTCGGTGACGATGCCCAGAAGCCGAAGTGGCTCCCCGCTTTGGCGACCGGAGAGAAGCGACCTGCGTTCGGACTCACTGAGCCCAACGCAGGCTCGGATGTGCGGTCCATGACCACCCGCGCCGTCGCCAAGGACGGCGGATACCTTCTCAACGGGCGCAAGTCGTTCATCAGCCACGCCAACGTGGCCGACGTCTTGGTGTGCTTCGCCAAGGTCAAGGGAGTGGAGGGCGACGGGATCACCGCGTTTCTCGTGGAGACCGATCGCCAGGGGTTCGAGGTGGACAAGATCGAACACAAGATGGGCCTGCGGGGTTCGCCTACGTGCTCACTCGTCTTGGAGGACGTGTGGGTGCCCGCGGAGAACGTCCTGGGAGGCGTCGGCAACGGGATGGAGGTGGCGCTGGGCACTCTTCACCGGAGCCGTGTCTGCTCGGCCGCCCAGTCGCTCGGGGTCGCTCAGGGTGCCCTGGACCTCTCGGCCGCGTACATCAAGGATCGTGAGCAGTTCGGGCGGACGCTCTCGCGACTTCCGGGCGTTCAGGCGATCGTGGGCCAGATGGTCACCGAGGTGGAAGCCGCCCGCAGCCTGGTCTTCACCGCCGCGGCCCGGTACGATCAGGGAGTCGGGGAGCCGGGCAGGTTCTCCTCGATGGCCAAGCTCTTCGCCAGTGACGTCACCATGAAGGTGACCACCGACGCCGTGCAGATCATGGGTGGCTACGGCTACATGGTGGAGTATGGTGTCGAGCGGTTCATGCGTGACGCGAAGGTGTTCCAGATCTTCGAGGGCACGAACCAGCTGCACCAGATGGGCGTGGCTCGGTCGTACCTCGGCGTGTAGAGACCAGGAGGAGATCATCGTGACCACGCTCCTATGGCAACCCTCCGCGGAACGCGTCGCTTCCGCCAACATGACCCGTTTCCGGGAGTTCGTGAACACGCGCCACGCTCTGGCCCTCGATTCCTACGACTCCCTCTATCGCTGGTCGGTGGACGACATCCCCGCCTTTTGGGCGGCGGCCTGGGACTTCCTGGGGATCCAGGCATCGGCGCCCTACGAGACCCCGGTGGAAGATCTCTCGATGTTCCCGGGCACGCACTGGTTTCCCGGCGCCCGCCTCAACTTCGCCGAGAACCTGCTGCGCTTCCGTGACGACCGCACCGCCTTCGTGTTCGT
>DASRMJ010000058.1:0-3237 GCA_035647995.1 Thermoleophilia bacterium
CCCCGGCGGCACCCGTAGCGGATTCGGTGGCGCCTCCCGCGGCGGATCCGGAACCCTGACGCACGGCTCCACTCGCGCTCCGCCCAGGCAGCACTCGCAGACCCAGCAGGATCCGCCCCTGGGCGTCGGTGTCCAGGGATACCATGTGGTCGATGCGCGCTCCGCGGCCGAGAGCTATGTCCCACCCGCGCGCGCTGCTACCGTCGGGTCCGGTCTCCTCTACCCGCGGCGCGCCACCGCGGGCCATGCGCGTGCTGACCGATCTGCCGGGAGCGGCCTGTACCGGGCGCCCATGCATTTCTCCACGTACCCCCGTGGGCGCTGCGTTGCCCGGCGCCCACGCCTCGGCCGCCGCAGTTGCTTCGTGGCCGGTCTCGATCAACGGCCGACCCTGTGGGTCTAGGAGGAGCGACGTCACAGGCTCCTCGAAGGGGCCCACTGGGAGCGTCTGGAGTAGAGTGCCCTCCCACGAGTAGGTCAGGAGCACGAGGTCTTCGTCGGCGTCGAGCACGAAGACCTCCTCGGCGTTGGCGGCGAGGAACCTGGGGGCCGCCAGCGCCACCGGTGCCGTAGCCAGAGACGCGCCCGACGGGGCCAACAGCAGCAGTCGACTGTTGACCGAGTCCAATACGGCCACACGCCCATCGGGCGCCAGCGCGAATGCTTCGGGACCGCGCGACTGTTCCTCCGCTCGCTGCGTGAGGCCCACCTGGCCTGGTTTGTCCCCCCAGGGTAGGGTGAAGAGTGTCGATCCCATGGACGGCTCGAGGGGCATCGTGATCAGCAACTCAGCCTGCGAACCAACTAGCTCAGCCCGTGGACCAACCTGCGGGCCCGCCGCGTCGGCGGACGGCGTGATTCCGACCGCGTACAGAAGCGCGAGGGTGGCGGCGGCGCAGATGGGGATCCCGGCGGCCAGGGCAGCCGCCCGCCCCGCAGGGCCGATCCGGGCGTTGACTCCGATATTCATGTTCGCTCCTTCCTCGGGCGTATGTAGTGCCTCGAGGCTAGGCTCCCGATCCAAGCGTGGGCCATACGACCAAGGTCGGGGGTTGCCGAGTGCGCGAAGGCCCGTCCGGCCCGTCCTGTCCGGACCGGCAGTCACCGGAGGCACCGCTTCCGTCGACGAGGCCGGCGCGCCCAGGTACACTGTTCTTTCAGCAGAGGGGATCGGAGGTGCGCGCGTGATCATCCTGTTCTTCGGAGACGTCGTCGGAAAGCCGGGCCGCAGCCTGCTCGTGGAGCAACTTGCACGTCTGCGCGCCCACTACGGGGCCGATGCCGTGGTGGTAAACGGCGAGAACGCCTCCCAGCAAGGGGTGGGTATCAGTCCCGATGTCGCCGACTCCTTCTTCGCCGCAGGGGTCGACGTGATCACCACCGGCAACCACGTCTACCGGCGCCGGGAGATCTACGAGTATCTGGACAGGCAACCCCGCATCATCCGTCCCTACAACTTCCTCCCGTCGAACCCCGGGCGGGGGGTGACGGTGGTGGACACGAAGGCCGGCAGACTCGGAGTGGTGAATCTGAGCGGGCAACTGTTCCTCCACGCCGCCCGATCACCCTTCGAGGTGGTGGGCGAAGCCCTCGAACAACTCCACGGCGTGCGCAACGTGTTGGTGGATCTACACGCGGAGGCGACCAGCGAGAAGGTGGCGATGGGGCACTATCTCGACGGGCGCGTGAGTGCCGTCGTCGGCACGCACACCCACGTGCGTACGGCCGACGCTCGGGTGCTGCCCGGCGGCACCGCCTACATCACGGATGCCGGTATGTGCGGTCCGCGCGACTCGGTCATCGGCATGAAGAAGGAGACCATCATCGAGCGGTTCCTCACCCAGATGCCGGCGCGTTTCGAGCCCGCCACCGGCGACGTGTGGCTCGAAGGCGTGGTGATCCGGGTGGCCGACAACGGCAAGGCGGAGAGCATCTCGCTGGTCGAGTCGAACGGCAGGGCGGGGATGGCCTACTGAGTCCTAGGCGGGCGCGGGCGGAGGCGCGCAGCGTGTCGCACAGGGTTCCGGCGTCAGTCCCTGCCGCTCAGGTCGTGGAAGAGCAGCCCCGTGGGCAGCTTCGGATAGAAGTACGTGGACTTCTGCGGGAGTCGTTCGCCCCCAAGGGCGACGTCGTACACCTGCCGCAGCTTGATGGGGTTCATGAAGAACCCGATCTGCGACTCGCCCGTCTCCAGTCTCTCGAACCCGCGACTCCAGTTCTTGACGAAGGTCACATACTGGCCGGCGGCTACATCCTCCGAGGTGATGCCCAGCAGCTCATGGAAGATCACGTTGTGCAGGATGGCCACGTCGAGGCGGTGGTAGGCCTGGCTGTGCATGTCGTCGGCCATGGTCTCCGGTGCGTTGGGGTCTCTGAGCGCCAGACCGTATGCCGTGCCGAGCGAGGGTCCGTACAGGCCGAAGGCCCCGCCCTGGTTCAGACGGGCCTCCAAGAAGTCCGAGATGGCCTCCTCGGCCTTGGCCGGGTCGTCGGTGAGAGGCTCCAACGTGAAGAAGCGGGAGAGCGTGTCGCGCAGCCCCTGGATCATGTCGTCGTTCAGGCCGTGGAGGAGGCGGTGCGTGGCGAAGATGGCCAGCCCTGGGTCCTCCATGTTGCAGAGGTAGACGAGTGCGTAGTCCCAAGGGCCGTCGCCGTCGCCGGCTTCGTGGCGGGCCGCGCGGTAGCGCAGCGCGGTCTCGTATCGATGATGGCCGTCGGCGATGAGGAGCGGGACGCCGTTGAGTCGGCTGGTGGCCGCCGACAACACCGCCGGGTCCGATGTCGGCCACAGGCTCGTCGTATTGCCCGCCGGATCGGTCATCGAAGCCGCGGCCTTGACGCCCCCGGACACGGCATCCCAGGTGGTCATGACGGAGTCGTCGGGCAGCGAGTAGAGCATGAAGACGGGGCTCAAGTTCATGCAGGTCTCGTCCATGAGACGGTATCGGTCGCGCTTCGGGCCCGACAGCGTGGCTTCGTGCGGGAACACCACTCCCTCGGAGAAGTCCTGGAGCTTGACCAGGGCCAGGAAGCCACGGCGGGTGCGGGGGCGGGTGTCCGGGCCGATGAACGATTCTTCGACGATGGTGATGGCGGGCTGCGGATCGCGCACCAGGATGTTTTCGGACTTCCAGTCGCGCAAGAGCCGGGCCGCCCTGGTGTAGCGGTTCTCGGCATCGGTGTCGTCCGGGAAGGTCTTGCCGAAATCCACGCGCACGACGTTGTAGGGGCTTAGGT
>DASRMJ010000059.1:0-7681 GCA_035647995.1 Thermoleophilia bacterium
TGCTCGGCTCGCCCGTCGTCTCCGTCGCCTCCGTCATCTCGGAATCCCCACACGGAGCCCTCGACTCGGCGTCCCCCGCCGCGGCTCCTCAGAGTTTCGAGTCCTGCGTGCAACGCGGCTTCGGACTCCTCGCGCGCGGCGAGCATGAAGACGGCGTGGCCGAGTTCCACGAGGCGCTCGCCCTCATCGACGACCGAGAGATGAAGGTGAGGCTCCACATTGTGATCGGCAACGCCTATCGATCGCAACGCATGTACGAAGCCGCCGGCGCTGCGTACCTACAGGCGACCTTGCACACCGACCATCCGATGCTGCTTGAGCATCTGGAGCGGATTATCGCTGAGATGATGGATTCGGACGACGTCGGCGCCGCCGACACAACGTCCGAGCCAGAGAAGGAGGAGTGAGTAGCATGGCGAGGATGGACACCGACCTTCTGGGTCTGCAGATCGTCGCGCTCGACAGCGCGGCCGTAGTGGGCGAGATCGATGGCTTGCTCATCGATGACGCTACCATGAAAGTAGCCGGGTTCCTTGTGGACCTGGGCCTGTACGAAGCCTCCGTCCTGTCGTTCGGTTCCGCGCACGCGGTCGGCCTGGACGCAGTGATCGTCGAATCGGCCGACAAGATCACCGAGATCTCCGCCGATCCGACGCTCGAGGCTCTCAACGAGAGGGACATCGCGATCTCGGACGCCAAGGCCATCACCCGTTCAGGCCGCAGCGTAGGCACTATCGGCGACTTCTTTGTCGACACGGAGAACGGTGACGTGGTGGGGATGGAGTTCCTCGCCGCCGATCAGACGATCTATCCGCGCGGCATCGCCGTGATCCCTGCCTCAGTGGTCTTCCGGCTCGGTCGCGACATCGTTGTGCTAGATGACGACTACGACCAGCACTTCCTGAAGGACGGCGACTCGCTCGAGAGGGTCGGGCACTCCCGTTCGGCGGAGCCCGCACCCGTGGTTACGCCCGAAGTGGTGGTGGCGCCCGAAGCAGCGACGGAGGCTGAATCTCCGGTGCTCGAAGTCCCCGAAGAAGCCGAAGCCGTGGCCGTCGAGCCGGCGGCCGAGTCGGAACTCGAGCCCCCTGTTGCACCGGCTGCCGCGATCGAGCCCGAGCCAGCCGCCGACGCTGACACTGCGACGGAAGTTGAGACACCCGCCGCAGAGACCACCCCAACCGTGCCCGCCGACGACCTGTTCGCCACGGAGCACAAGCACTTCCTCATCGGCAAGCGCGTTCTGCGCCGCATAGAGACCCCCGGGGGCGAGGTCATCGCCGAGGAGGGAGATATCGTGACGTTCGACACCATCGAGAAGGCGAAGAGCAGCGACCAACTGCTGATCCTCTCTCTGAACGTGGAGTAGAGCCGGACGCGATCGGGCGGCTCAGGCCACCATGGTGCGGTACACCTCGATGGTCTCCGCGGCCGCCCTCTCCCAACCGAACCGCGCTGACTGACACAACCCTTCGCGGCGAAGGTTGCCGTTCAGATCAGGCTCCGTGAGGACCCGGTGGATGCAGTCGACGAACTGCTCCACCGACGTCGGGTTGAACATCATGGCCGCGCGGCCGGTCACCTCGGGCAACGCCGAGGAGTTGGAGACGACGCATGGCGTCCCGCAGGCCATGGCCTCCAGCGGCGGCAGGCCGAACCCTTCGTACAGAGAGGGGAACACGAACACGGCGGCCGAAGAGTAGACGGCCGCCAGGTCGTCTTCGCGCACGAACCCGGGGAACACGACGCGATCCTTGAGACCGCGGCGCTCCGCTTCATGCGCGATCTTGCGGAACTCCCCTTCCTGCGCTCCGGCCATGGCCAGGGTGAGCGGGACATCGAGCACCTTCTGGAGCGCCGCCCAGCCCCCGACCATGAACTCCAGGTTCTTGTTCGGGCGGAAGTCGCCGATCCACAGGGCGAAACGCTCCGGCAGCCCGTAGCGCCGGCGCGCCGAAGCCCGTTCGGCCTCGTTCTCCACCGGGTGGAACTGGCTGGACACGCCGTTGTGGATCACGCGCACGCGCGACGCTTCGACGCCGGCGAAGGCGGTGAGGGTGGCGAGCGAGATCTGCGACACGGTGATGATGCAGCGGGCGGCGCCGAGCACCCGATCCAACTGGCGCCGATAGCGCACTCGCGCAACCGGGTTGCGAACCGTGCGCGGGTAGATCAGTGGGATGACGTCATGGATGGTCGCCACGACGGGCACGCCCACAGGGATGGGAGCGTAGTGGCTGGGAACGTGCAGTATATCGACGCCGCTCTGCTCGACCATCCGCGCGAACACGGCGCGACCCGAATGCGACCGAGGGTCGATGTTGGTGGACACCAGCGAGAAACGATCTCCCCGGGGGACCGACTCTCGCTTCTGATCGGGGCAGAAGACCACGAACTCGACGTCGTCACCCGCTAACTCCCCCTTCCCGAACTGCTGAAGAAGGTTGCGGGAGTACGTGCCGATGCCGCTCCAATCGATGGTCCGAGCGTCGAATCCGATTCTCAAGCGTCGCCTCGCCTGGGTGCTGGTTCGTCGGTGCCCTGTCCTCCAGCCTGGATTCTACCAGACGCTACCTGGCTCCCGGCGCTCTCGCTCGGGGGCCTCGACATCGGTCTCGGGGGCCTCGGCCGCGGCGATCGTCCTCTTCTCCGAATCTCGACCCGCGACCGGGAAGGTGACCACTCTCGCGAGCGGCGGTTTGGGGGTGTGTCCCACCCAGTCGATCACCCCTGAGCGAGCCAGCTCACACAGGATGCTGAGCGTCTCGGTGGGAGAGAAGGGCGACGTCGCCGCCACTTCCATCGGACTCTTCTGCCCGTCGACGTGCGCGAGCACCTGCACTTTGCGATACGGGAGGTCGCGGATCGTGCCCGTCTCGTCACCGTGTGCCGCCACCCACAGCGTCCTTCCCGTGGATCCAAGGATCCTGCGGAGTCTATCGAGTTCGTCGGAGGCTGAGGTGAGCTCGATCAGGAAGTCGGTGATCGGGAACATCACGGATGTCTGCGACACCGGCCCCAAATGCATCTCGAATGTAGCGTCTGCCTCGTTCTCGGCGGCGTATAGCAGCGATTGCATCATGAGACGCCGAAGGACGATCTCGACTTCACGCTTGGTGAGGTAGCCCTGCTCGACCACGAGCTGGCCCAACCGCTTGCCCCTCGTAGTGCACTCGGTGAGCAGACGTTGCCGATCGACCGAGTTGATCAGGCCGAGGGAGGCCAACAAGTCACCCAGTTGCCACGCCCGACCGCTGTCGGCGAGTCCGCTCAGCGCGCCGTCATGCAGGTACACCACCATCGCCCGTTGGCCGGGAAAGAGCAGCCTGATAGAGCCCATCTTCCTGAAGAGGGCCCCCACCTGCAGCAGTTCAGCGAGGTGAAGCGTCTCGAGTGAGCCCGACGCAGACATCAGCTGGTGTGTTCTCCCGTTTCGCCCGTGCACAATGAAGACGCCCTCGGCGCCTCCACTGGGACCTATCGGCACGCCCCGCGACTGCCTTAAGCGTTGGCGGCGGCGGATGGCGAGCCAAAGCGAACGACCGGCCCATATGGTGGTGCGCGCAGCGTACCTCCTGGGCGGCGTGATACCATCGTTCAAGCGGCTTCCGCACACCGATTCGCGCGCTCGAGCAAGATGTTTGCATCCCTCCCCGACAACTACTATAGTACTAGAGTGTAGTTTTCTACTCATGGGGGAATCGAGGCGACGTGTCCGACGGGATTGCGCCACAAGGGAAAACAGTCCGCAGCGCGCCTAGCCCTCTGTTCCAGAAGGTCGAAGGCGTCCTCGACGCCGGCAAGGTCCAAGTCACCAAGAACTGGCTCGCCCGAATCATCGAGCGCATCGACGACCTGGCCTCACTGGAGCAGTTCCCCACCCAGGAGAGCATCAAGACGTCGGTAGAACTGATCGAGGGTCTCGCCGCGGTCCTCAGTGACGAAGACAAGCTCAGTGGGTTCGAGCCGGGCGGCAAGTTCTACGCCCTCGCAGCAGGACTCGGAATCACCGATGGTGGCGGCGCTCGAGGTCTGGTGACGCTCTCCCAGAACATGCTGGAGCTCGAGAATGCCATCTGGGCTCTTCTTGCCGGGGCACTCCGCAACGAGGACCGGGACCTACTCCGACTCGTGGCCCGGCTGCGGGTGGCGATGCACGGCATCCACACCGCATCCACAGAGGCCTACTTCCACCGCTCCAACACCGAATTGGACCGCCTCGCCCACACCGACCAACTCACCGGGCTCTACAACAGGCGCTACATGATCCAGGAGTTGGAGCGCCACGGTGAGATGTACAAGCGCTACCGGCATCCCTTCTCAGTTCTCATGCTCGACTTGGACAATCTCAAGACTGTCAACGATACGCTCGGGCACCCCGCCGGCGATGCAGCGCTCAAACACCTGGCTATGCTCCTGCGCGTCAATATCCGTGACGTGGACATCGCCTGCCGGTACGGCGGAGACGAGTTCGTGGTGCTCATGCCCGAGACCGAGCAGAACGTGGTGCAGATCGTCGGCGACCGCATAGCGGCCTCACTTGCCAAGACCAAGTTGAAGTTAGGATCCAATCTGGTCAGCCTGGAGGTCAGCGCCGGCAATTCCAGTTGCCCGGCGGACGGGTGCGAGCCCGCCGAACTGCTCCAGGTGGCCGATGCGAGCCTCTACCGGTCGAAGGAGGCCCGCAGAGGCACCGGCTCCGCGATCCTCCGCGACTCGGCGTCTGCCGCCGGCAGCGGCTGACTCGGGCGATCTTCCGGGGGGAGCCGGGCCCGTCGGGCGTCGGCTCCATCCCTACAGCATCACCTGGTCCGATACGAACAAGTGGGCGGCGGGGCGCGATTTGCGCCCCGCCGCCCACTTACTTGTTCACGGCACTGATCGTCGTCCGATCACCCACTCTTCAGAAAAGGGCGATCATCCCGTCGGTTTGAGATTCATGTCCAACTCACCCGTGATGTGACAGTGTTCGCAGGTGAGCGGGTTGTGACACTTGAAACACGACTCGGCGCCGGCGCTCTTGACGATGGGCGGATGCTGTAGTCTCCAAGGAGTGTCACCGGGCTTGTAACCGGTGTGGTGACAATCGTTGCAGAGATACTGCGCCGGGTGGCACGTCGTGCACGAACTCTCGCCCTTGGTCTTGACCGTCTCGGGGTGAGTGGCCTCCCAGTCGGCCGCGTGGGGCATGGGAGTCTTGTGACAGGCGTCGCAGAAGCTGGCGGCGTGGCACGTGTCGCAGTACGATCGATCCTCTTTCGCCAGCGCTGCGTGTTTCGCTGAGACCACCTTCACGACACCCGGGTTCGGGCCGGGAAGCCAGCCGCCGGCCGTATGATTGGCCGGAACGAGAGGGAAGTCGGCGGGATGGCAGGTGGAGCACGATCCTGGCGCTGACCCTCCTGGTTCCTGGCTGTGGCAGACGAAGCAGGCCTGCATCACGGGCTTGGCGATCTTGTCGGGCTGGTGCGTCGGCACCGCGTGACAGTCCTCACACTTAAACCCCTTGTTCAGGTGGAGTGCGTGGCCGAAGTTCTTCGTCAGGACCTTGCTGGTCGCGAGGAACTGGTTGAAGTCGGAGTGGCACTCCGTGCAGACCTTGAAGGCTTCGGACACCGGTTGCACGGACTCCGCTCCGCCGGTGGTGGCCGTGGTGCTGCCGCTCCCTCCGCCCGCTGTGGTCGCAGTGGTCTCAGTCGTCCCTCCGCCCGCGGTGGTCGCGGTCGTCTCAGTGGCGGCCGTGGTCGCGCTGGTGTCGGCCTGCGTGCACCCACTGAGCACTATCAGTGCGGCAACCGTCGAGGCCACCAGGAGAAATGGCAGGACACTCCTCAACCTGGGTACGAACATCGGCTCACCTCCTTCCCATCTGTTGTCGTTGCCCGAGTTTGTCGAGCCGATTCTCTACTATTTCGCCGCACCACGCAAGTCGCCCGTCACTTACGGCCCGTTTCCCACGAGCAGCCGCGCGGAGCGCTTCTACCGCTTCACGAAGGCGCCCGCGACGTGACAACGCTCACAGAAGGCCTGCTCGTGACAAACGAAGCACGCCGCCGTGCCGCGGTCCTTGACCACCGACCCGTGCTGCCGTGAAGCCCACTGAGACGTAGGAGAGAAGCCGGCATGGTGACACTGGTTGCAGAACTGCGGAGCCGAAGGGTGACAGCGTGCACAGGAGTCACCGTTGCTCCGCGCCACGTCGCCATGGCTCGAATACCAATACGCCGGGTGCGGCATCTCCACGCCGTGGCACGTCACGCAGAACTTCACGTCACGCGATTGGTGGCACTTCACGCACGTGTCGGAACGTGTGGAAACGAAGGTGGGGTGCGTATCTTGCCAGTTGGAGGGGTGCGGCATCTCCACCCCGTGGCACTGTTCGCACCACGTGGCGACGTCGTGACACTTCGCGCAACTCTCTCGCGTGAAGATGTCGGGATCGAGGTGAACGACCGGATCGTCGAGGCCTGGGGCGATCTCGTCGATCTTGCGGTGGCACTTGGCGCACTCGTTCGGAGCGGTATCTCCCTCGTGACACTGCAGGCAGGCCATCATCATCGGTGCGGGTGTGTCGAAGTGCCCCAGGGGAGGCTCGTGGCACGTGACGCACTTCACTTCGTTGCCGAGGTGGGTCTGGTGGGAGAAGATCAGGTCGTTCGCGGGCGTCTGGTCCGGCTTGCTCAGGAAGTCCGGGTGGCACACCTCACAGGTGCGGAAGGGCTCGCCCTCGACCTGCTCCGGAGCCCCGGAGACATCGCTCGTATCCCCTCCCGTGACACCGGTGAGCTCCTCTGGGGCCTGCGCATCGGGAGAAGCTTCGGTCGAGCTCGTGGCTGAAGAGTCGGCGGAGCTCGACCACGGTGCGAGTAGGAGCAGCCCAGCCGCGATCGCAGCCACGAAACTGAGGAGCACCACCATCAGCAACACGGGTGAGCCGCGCCCGTCTTCGTGATCCCGGTGAAGGGCCATCACGCGCCACCTCCTCTACCGTGCGTCTGGTGTATCACGTGGCACGCGAGGCAATCCTTCTCGGTGTGACACAACACGCACTCGTCACGCTTCTGACGCGCTGTGTCGGGGTGGGAGGTGCCCCAGTCCGAGGGGTGCGGCATGGGCATCCCATGACAGGCCGTGCACAGGTCGGGCTCGTGACACGAGGAGCACACGACCGATCCCTTCTCGAGCACAGGGAGGCCGTGGGTCGTGGTCCAATCGTCGGGATGAGGCATCTGCACCGGATGACACGTGAGGCAGAAGGAACTCTGGTGACATGTGGAGCACACCTTCAGCCGCGGGAACGCTACCTCGCCGTGCTTGCCGGTCCATTCTTCCGGGTGCGGCATCTGCACCCCGTGACAGGTCTGGCAACGAAGGTAGACGTTGTGGCACCTGCGGCAGACTTCGTCCGAGCCCGACTCGACCACCGCCTTCCCGTGCGATGTCCCGAAGCCCTGAGGGTGAGGCATCTGGATGCCGTGGCAGGCGTCGCACGCCTCGGGGCCCGGCAGAGCTACGCCGCTGTGGCCCACGGCCGTGTGACACGTCGAGCACGAGATCCTCTGTGCAACGTGCAGATCGTGCGAGAACTGTCTCTTGTCCTCGTGCTCTCGACTCGCTAGGAAGTCGTCGTGGCAGGACAGACAGGTCTCGTCGGCGATCGGCGCGACAAACTGCGTGGTAG
>DASRMJ010000060.1:0-10322 GCA_035647995.1 Thermoleophilia bacterium
TCCCCGCCAAGAACGGGAGCATGGAGTCGTAGCGCTCGCGCTCCAGGCTGATCGAGTTGATCATCGGGGGCCTCGCGACCATGCCGTAGGCCGTTTCGAGGACGGCGTGGTCGGGGCTGTCCAGACAGATGGGGATATCGATCACGGGCTGGATCACCTCGAGGAGCCACTTCAGGTCCTCGGCTTCGTGACCGATACGCGCGCCGGCGTTCACGTCGATGTAGGTGGCGCCGGCCGCCTGCTGCTTCCTTACATCGTCTCGGATGTACTCGGCGTTGCGATCCTCCGTCGCGGCCCGCACTGCCGGCCTTGAGGTGTTGATGCGTTCTCCGATCACTACGAACATGACAATCTCTCCCCCACCAAGGCGTCGCCTTCACGCAGCATGGCCTCGGCCCTTACACCGAGTGACGCCACTTCATCCAACATTGCGTCGTCGCGGCCCTCTGCGGACGCGCCGGCGAGGTTCACCCGCACGTTGTAGAGTGCCCCCTTCACGCCGGCGAAGGCCGCCAGGAGACCGACGCCGGCGTCGGTGACCGCCGCGGCGTGGCCCAGACGCGCCGCCACGAGACAGTTCTCCATCACCTCGACACAGAGCCGCGCCGTCTCCAACGGCACCTCGGTGGCGACCCGTGTTGCTGCGACGATGGCGGCGCGGCGGGACTCCTTCTCGGCATCGGTGGTCTTAGGAAGACGTATGGCTGTGATCACCCCATCGTAGCTCGCGGCATCCTCGTCCACCTTGGCCCGGAGCGCCGCGCCCAGTTCGTCGAGTTCCGCGATCAGCCCATCGAGCCGCTCCTCAGACAGATCGCTCGACGTCTTGGCCTGGGTGAGTCGCCATACCATCGCACCGAGCGCCGAACCGAGACTCCCGGCCAGGGCCGAGACGCTGCCCCCTCCGGGCGTGGCGTCGATCGACGCCACGCGGGCCTCGAAGTCGCTCATCGACAAACCGGTCAGTGTGTCTTCCACGAACGATCCTCCATCGATAGATACTCTGTACAACTACCGTGCGACCAGTGCACGACTGCTGTACGACTACTGTACGACCACGCCGTCCTTGATCACCGTCGCAACCGGGTTGATCCCCCAGTGATAGGGGATGGTCAGGTGACTCTCGGCTTCGAGCACGAGGATGTCGGCGCGCTTGCCCACCTCGAGGCTGCCTATCTCGCCCGCCATGTCGATCGCATGGGCGGCGTTCAGGGTGAGGGCGAGGATCACTTCCGCCGCGCTCATCTTCATGTGGGCGGACGCGATCGTGCCCATCAGGAACACGTTCTCCGTGTAGCAGGTGCCTGGATTGAAGTCGGTGGAGAGGGCGACGCGCACACCGGCTTCCAATAGCCGGCGCGCCGGAGCGTACTCGTGGAGCCCGAGGAAGAAGACAGCCCCCGGCAGGAGCACCGCGGTGACCCCGGCGGCGGCCAGCGCGGCGATACCCGCGTTGCTGACGTGATCGAGGTGGTCGGCGGAGGCGCCGCCGAGCTCGGCCGCGAGCTCGGCGCCGCCTCCCGCCGAAAGCTGGTCGGCGTGGAGTTTGGGTCGCAGCCCGTGCGCCAAGCCGGCCTCGAGGACCCGCCGGGCCTGCTCCAGGGTGAAGGCGCCCTCCTCCACGAACACATCGCAGAAACGGGCGAGGCCCGCCTCCGCCGCCCGGGGCACCATCTCTCCCACCACAAGGTCCACGTAGCGATCGGCCCGCCCGGCGAACTCGAGCGGCACGGTGTGGGCGCCCAGAAGGGTGGGGACGATCGTCTGGGGCGCTACCGCAGCCAGGTCCCGGTAGACCTCGAGGATGCGGAGTTCGTCGTGCACAGAGAGACCGTAGCCCGACTTCACTTCCACCGTGGTCACGCCGTAGCGCAGCAGCCACCCTAGGTGGCGCCGCCCGCGCTCGAAGAGCTCGTCGCGCGAAGCCGCCCTCGTCGCGTTCACCGTGCTCTTGATGCCGCCACCAGCGGCGGCGATCTCCTGGTAGGGCTTGCCGGCCACCCGCATCTGGAACTCAGCGGCCCGATCGCCGCCGAAGACCACATGCGTGTGGCACTCCACCACTCCGGGCATGACCACGCGGCCGCCCGCGTCGATCACTCGAGTGCGGGGGCCGATCTCCACGGCGGCTTCCAAGTCCGGGTCGGGTCCCACCCAGGAGATACGGCCTTCGCCGACCGCGACGGCGCCCCCCGAGATGACGCCCAGTCCGTCAGCGCAGGTGAGAAGCTCGCCCGCATTCCGCACGACGAGATCGGCGGGCCGGCCGCGGCCAGGCGCGGCATTGAGGTCTTCGGCCGCGGCATGGGTATCGCGACTCATCGCGCGGCCTCGGGAGTCGAGAGCGCGGCCGGAACCGCGCGCAGCGATGAGTCCGAAGGCGCTCCCGGCCCCGTGGCCGGGAGCGGGTCCATCGCGATGGCGTCCTCGGGGCAGCCGGTGGCGCACACGCCACATCCCCGGCAGAGGTCTTCGACAAAGGTGATCTCAAGTCGGGCGGCGCCGGTGTCCGCAGACTCCCGCGTGCTCGCCACGAACGCCCCGAAAGGACAGCGCCGGGCACAACGTCCGCAGGCCGTGCACAGTCCAGGCAATAGACGAGCCAGGTACCGGCTCCGGGGCCAGAGCTTCTCCGCCCCGAGGCGAGCGCTGACGAGGTGAGGGTAGCAGCAGTCGGTGCAGCAGTTGCAGATGGCGCCGATAACGGCGCCCTCCAGCTCCGCCACCTCGCCGGTCTGCATCAGGCCGGCTCTGTTCGCCTCGCGGACGATCTCCCGCGCCCGCTCCCGCGAGATCTCCCACCCCACCCCCCGCTCGTTGCTGAAGCGGATACAGGTGTTCACCGGCTTGGAGCAGGCCCCCATCATGCTGCGACAGTTGCAGGGCCACAGATAGATGCGCTCCGCACGATCCAGAAGAGTGATCGCCTCGTGCAACAGTAGATACTCGGAGTTCTCGAGATGAGACTCGGGCTCCCGCCCGGCCTGCAGGTCCTCGATCTGCGCGCGCTTGCGCTCGAGATAGGCGTCTTGCGCCCAGCGATTCAGCGCCGCGCGCATGTCGGCCGGTATGTCCTTCCATCCCTCGAAGATCGCCCATATCTCGAAGCGGGCGTGGAAGTCGGCCAGGGTGACGAGACCTCCCGGCGTGTGGTCCACCATCCCGCGACGATGGGCCCGCTCAAGGCCGGCGGCGTCCATCTGCGGCAGCCGCCCACAGAGCTCGTCGGGAGTCAGCGGACCGGTTCTCAGCGAGTGCACCAAGGCCGTGTCGGCCTCCTCGAAGAACCGGCCCAGATAGGGGCCGAGGAACTCCGGAGCGCCGAAGTGTTCCACGAAGCATCCGGGGTCGGACAAGGGTGGACCGGCCAGGGTTGGTTCCTGTGCGGAGGGCGCGTGCATGTAAGTGTCCTGGTTCGTCACAACAGGCAACACTCGGCCAGTTGTCGCAGGGTCAGCGGATCGAGTTCGGGCTCCCTGTACGCCTCCAGTAACTTGGTGAACCGCTCTCGCGCGGCCGTCGCCAGGTCCCAGCCGCCTCGACTCAGCCATACGTCGTGACGGCGGCGGTTGAAGAAGGTGGGACGCTCGTAGTCGCGACAGTGGCCGGCCGTGTGGGCCTCGAGGAGGAAGTTGCCGCCGGGGCCCACGCTGTCGATGACGTCGAGGGTCAGCGTCTCCTCATCCACCACTATGGGCAGATTCCGGGCTCGGATCATGCCCACGAGTTCGTCGTCGATGATGAACTTCTCGAACGAGACGGCGTTGAACGAGCTCATGATCCCCGACCCGTGGTGGACATAGTCCACGCCACAGCGGGCCACCGCGGCCAACCCCATGGCGGCCTCGATACCTGCCTGCATGTCGGGCAAGTGGGAATCGGTGAGGCCTCCCCCAGCGCGCACGGGAAGCCCGAGGTGATGGCCCAGCTGCACGGTTGCGGCCATCATGGTCCAGTACTGCGGCACGCCCACCAGCAAGTCACCCGATACCATGGACGTCACCGATGACGTGCCGCCGTACACGTAGGGACTCCCCTCGCGCACGAGTTGGGTGAGCACCAGTCCGGCCAGGGTCTCAGCGTGCTGGAGTGCGAGGATACCGGCCATGGTGGCCGGACCGGTGGCGCCGCCCATGACGCACGGCGTGACGGAGAGCGGCTGGCCCATCCGGGCCAGCGTCCGGATCCCCCAGCACGCCTCCGCATCGAGGATCAGCGGCGAGGTGCTGTTGAGCACCGCCAAGAGACAGGGCCGCTCGTGCCACCGCGCTCCCCATATGATCTCGGCCGTGGTCATCGCCGCATCCGCCAGGTCCGGTGCGAAACCGAGGAGCGTCGGCGGCTTGTCACTCAGCGTGAGTAGGGCGTGGAGCGTCCGTCGGGCCCGCTTCTCAACGGGAACGTCCTGCGGATCGACGGCGAAACCGAGCATGTCGACATTCGACGACAGGTGCATCACTTTGGCGATGGCCATCAGATCGGTAAGGGTGCCCACCCGCAGGGTGGAGCCCTCCAGGATGAAGGGCGCGCCTCCAGTGCCTGAGACAACCATCCTCTCTCCGAAGCGCAGGTTCTCCCGGGCTCCGCGGGCGTGCAACTCGAAGGTTCGCGGAGCCGCCTTCGCCGCCCACTCCACCCTCTCGCCCGATATGCGGACCCGTTGTCCGTCCACCGGGAACCCGCGATCGGCGAACAGTCTCACGGTGTCGGCATCCTGCAGGACCACGCCGGTCCTCTCGAGGATGCCCACCCCGGCTTCGTGCACCTTCCTGACGTCCTCTGAGCGCATAGCCTCACCCATCTCCGAGGGCCGAGGATCACCCACGGCTACGCCATCTCCAGCGGACCGACCGCGTCCTCGACCGCCCGCAAGATGTCCCCGTCGAGGATCAGTTTCGCGATGCTCTCGATGTCGGGTGTCTGAGGGCGGTCCCGCTCGAGCGGGGCCACGTGCTCGCGGATGACCCGGCGGGCGGCGGCGACCCCCCGCCCCGGCCGAAGGTCGCCGCCGAACTCCAGCGCCTGCGCCGCACACAAGAACTCGACAGCCAAGACCGTCAGCGCGTTCTGGCACACGTCGTCGGCCTTGCGGGCGGCGTAGGCGCCCATGCTGACGTAGTCCTCTTTGTTGGCGGAGGTGGGGATGGAGTCCACCGAAGCCGGGTGGGCCAGGGTCTTGTTCTCCGAGACGAGTGCGGCGGCGGTCACCTGGGCGATCATGAGCCCGGAGTGAAGCCCGCCCCATTTCGTGAGGAAGGCGGGCAGATGGTCGGAGGTGGCCGGGTCGAGCATGTACTCGATGCGCCGTTCGCTGATGCCTGCGGTATAGCTGAGGGCGATGCTGAGGAGATCCATGGCCTGCGAAATCGGCTGACCGTGGAAGTTGCCGCCGGATATCACGCGGTCCTGCTCGGGGAACACCAGCGGATTGTCGGTGGCCGCATTCACCTCCACTTCGAGCACCCGTCGCACGTAGGCCAGGGCATCCTTGCCGGCGCCGTGCACCTGGGGCGCACACCGCAGGGAGTAGGCGTCCTGCACCTTGTTGTCGTTGGACGGATCGGCGTGGGCGGGCAGGATCTCGCTGCCGTCGAGCAGACGCATCAGGTTGGCGGCGGTGGCGACTTGGCCCGGATGCGGACGCACCTCATGGGTGAGAGGCCCGTAGGCGGCGTCGGTGCCGCGGAGCGCCTCGAGAGTCATAGCGCAGGCCACGTCGGCGCACTTGGCGATGGTCTCGGCCTTGAAGAGAGCCAGCAATCCGATCCCGGTCATGAACTGGGTGCCGTTGATGAGGGCCAGACCCTCCTTGGCTTGGAGCGTGAGCGGCGCGATTCCCGCCGCGGCCATGGCCTCCCGACCGGAGAGGCGCCGCCCTTCCCACACGGCTTCGCCTTCACCGATGATGACAGCCGCGAGGTGGGCCAAAGGAGCGAGATCGCCGGAGGCGCCGACGGAGCCGCGGGTGGGGATCACCGGGAGGACTCCGCGATTGAGCATATCCACCAGGGTCTCGAGAACCACGTAGCGTGCACCCGAGTACCCCTTGGCCAACACGTTCGCCCGCAGGAGCATGAGAGCCCCGGTCTTCTCTGCGTCCAGCGGCTCACCCACCCCGCAGCAGTGACTCAGGATGAGGTTCCGCTGGAGTTCCAGCACGTCGGAGCCCGCTATGGTGACGTCGCTGAACTTGCCGAAACCTGTGGTGATGCCGTAGACCACCCTCTCTTCGGCGATGATGCGGTCGACGTACGCCCGGGCCTCGTCGATCCTGCGCCGGGCGGCCGGCGCGACACCCACCTCTGCGCCCTCGTGGGCGACGGCGCGGGCCTGCTCCAAAGTCAGACTGTCGCCATCTATGATCACGATGCTCATGCGGACCCGCCTACCCTTCCGTCGAGGTGAAGGCCTCGATCGACTTCCCCAGCGCGGCAGCCACGTGGGGGGCGAGTGCCGGCACCTCATGCGTGTCCAGGATGTTCTGAGCCTTACGGCGCGCCTTGGCGGCCAGATCCAGGGAGCCGTCGGCCAGCCAACGATCGCGGCCGTGCCGGTTCAGTATCGTGGGGCGCCACTGCACCTCGCGCATGTGCCGGTAGGTGTGGTCGCTGGTCATGAAGTGGCCGCCCGGCCCGATCTCGGCTACGGCTTCCACGGCCAGAGTGTCGCGGTCCACCGGGATGCCCCGGAGCAGGCGGCGGTTCATGCTGATGAACTCGTCAACCACGACGATCTCCTCGAGCGAGGCGGTGAGACCGAAGTCGAGGTAGCCCACGTCGTGCGACAGGTTCGAGCCGGCCTGCATCGCCAGGAAGGTCAACTGCGTGGCCTCCATCCCGGCCTGCGCGTCAAGGAGGTGACTGTCGCTGGTGCCGGCGTAGCCCCAATTGGGGATGTCGAGCCACTTCGCCATCTCGACCGCGCACATGTAGGTCATGAGGTATTCGACGGCGTTGTAGCTCGACTGCGCGGTCACCAGGTCGAGCACGGCGGGACCGATGCCGAACAGGAACGGCGCCCCCGGCTTGTGCAGTTGGTGTATCACCAGCCCGAAGAGACACTCGGCGACGCCCTGAGTGGTGTGTCCGGCCACCGTGATGGGGGCGGTGGCTCCGGCCAAGGGCGCCGGCGAGTAGATGGAGGGGACACCGCTGTCCGCGCACAGGAGAAGCTTCTCGATGCTCTCCACCGGGTGCTCGAGCGGCGATATGGGCTCGTTGTACACGACGAAGTAGGGCCTGCGTCGCAGCTCCTCGACCCCGCCGCGCAGCGCGCGGGCCACATCGATCATCACCTGGAGGTCGCCGGCGTTCTCGGCCGTCATGACCAGCGGCTTGCGGCTGTTCTTCACCATCGCCTGGAAGCTCAGCAGGTAGGAGTGATGAGGGTTCCGGTCGGTGGGGTGCGCCGAACTCATTATGAAGTCCATGTTCGGCAGGGCGTCGCACAGACGGGCGGCCCGCGCCACGTCTTCGAGCGTGCTGGGACGATGCTCCCCCGTGTCGAGGTCGTAGGTGGACATGAGGTCGGAGCCCGTGCCGAAGTAGCTGTTGTAGCCGCCTAGCTCCATGGCCAACTCGCCGTCGCGATCGTAGACGTCCACCTGACTGGGCACAGAGAGACGCGCCGTCTCCACGAGATGGCGGGGCATCAGGACCCGGCTCTCAGCCAAGAGGACGCAACCGGCTTCGAGCAACATCCTCCTGGCGCCCTCGTGGTAGACGACCATGCCCACCTTGGACATGATCTCCAGGGCGGAGAGGTAGATGTCGCGTTTGTCACCCTCGCTGAGGAAGGAGAGGCGGCCGACAAGAGAGGCGTTCCGTAGGTCTTTCACGACTGGCAGCTCCAATTCATGTCTGGATTCCGTACCGGCGCGAACGCCGGGATCTCACTGTGCCGCCCGCGCGGCGATGATGCGGTCGAGCTGTGCGACCACGTCCGAGGGAAGATCCTCCACCTGGTGGTGTGCAAGAAGCTCATCCACCCGGCGGGTCGCCTTCTCCCCGAGACGCAGGGATCCGGCCTTGACCCACTTGTCGTGGCTGGATTGGTCGAAGAGCCCTGGATACCAGTCTTCGCCGAAGTGGGCCAGGGTGTGGTCCTCGGCCAGGTAGTCACCCATAGGGGCGACTCGTTCGATGAGGCCGAGGGCCAGGGTCTCTTCGTCGACGACGATCGGGTCCATGAACCGTCGGATCCAGCCGATGATCTCGTCGCAGATGACGATCTGGGCCAGGGAGTTGCTCATGCCCGACTCCATGTAGCCCACGTCGTGGATGAGGTTGCTCCCGGCGAGAGCTTCCACCAGCATCGTGAGCGAGGCTTCAGCGGCCGCTTGCTCGTCGACAAGCTTGGCGTCTGAGCCCCCGGCCAGGCCGAAGTGGGGGATGTCGTAGAAACGCGCCATCTCGGTGAACGCGACCCGGTTCTCGGGCGCCGAGTAGATATCGATCATGCTGCGCATGTCGAGCTTGTCGGCCGTGCCGCCCGACATGGTGGCCGGACACCCCTCGTTCACCAGTTGAGCCAGGACGAGACCGAAGAGCTCGCCCATGTTCCCCACGGCCATGCTGCCGGCCTGGGTGATGGGCCCGCTCGCCCCGCGAAGAACGGTGGGGTTGTAGGTGTAGGGCACGCCCTTCCGGGCCAGGAACATGAGCTTGTCGAGGTCATCGAACTCATGACGGAAGGGGTGCGTCACGTTGATGTAGCCGAGCCCGCGCGGCTTCTCCCTGAGGGCTTCCTCCCCGCCGGCGACCGCCTCGAGCATCTCCACCATCGCGCGGAAGTCTTCGCCGCTGGGGCTGAGGAAGAGGAAGGGCTTGGTTGAGTTCTCGATCATCGCCTTGAACTGCTCCACATACGCCACCTGCGGCGCAAGTTCCCAAGGCACAAACAACGACATGACGAAGTCGATGTTGGGGAGGGCGTCCAGCAGACGTACACCCTCCACCACGTCGGCGAGGGTGCCGTGGCGTCGCTCCCCCGTGCGGTGGTCGAGCACGTTCGGGGTCTCCGAGCCGTTGCCGAAGTAGACGTTGGCGCCGCCGACCTCCATGGCGGCGACGCCGACCCGGGTGTGAAGTGTGAAGCTTCGTGGGACGACGCCGAGCGCCCAGTCCACCAGTCGGCGGGGCACGCGCACGCGCGTGCCCTCGACCACGGCGCCTGCCTTCTTGAGAATCTCCCGGGCCTGCTCGTGATGGGCCTCGATGCCCACGGTCTCGAGCAGACGACAGCTCGCGTCGTGGATGGCCGTGCACTGGCCCACGCTGAGTTTCTGGAAACGTACACCGCGTTGAGCGATGAGTGGGTTCTTCATGAGGAGGTGCTCCCTCGTAGTCGGTCGGTGTCGGCCCCTACAGCGCCCCCAACTCCTTCGCCACCTTGATGGCGGCGCCCGCATCGGAGGCGTAGCCGTCGGCACCGATCTCGTCGGCCCAGGATTGGGTGACGGGGGCGCCGCCCACCAGCACGCGCACCTGCGCGCGCAGACCGGCAGCGTTCAGAGCCTTCAGGGTCTCCTGCATCTGGGGCATGGTGGTGGTGAGGAGGGCGCTCATGCCGAGGAAGTCGGCACCCGACTCCTTCACCTTCTCCACGAACGCGTCCGGGGTAACGTTGATACCGGCGTCCACCACCCGGAACCCGGCAGATGCGAGGAGCATGGCCACCAGGTTCTTGCCGATGTCGTGCAAGTCGCCCTTGACGGTGCCAATTACCACCGTGCCCGAGACCTTCAGGTCGCCGACGGCCAGGTGAGGTCTGAGGAGGTCGAGGCCGGCTTCCATGGTCTTGGCGGCACGCAGGACCTCGGGGATGAACATCTCCTCTCGTTCCATCTTGGCCCCGACGATGTCCATGGCGGCGATGAGGCCTTCCTGGAGGATCTCGTGGGCGGGGAGACCTTCGTCCAGGGCCTGCTGCACCTGGGCGAGGACGAGGTCCTTCTTGCCTTGCTCGATGTCTTGCTGGATCTGCTGGTATGAGGACACGTGCTGGCTCCTGGGGTGACGCGGTTGGATAGTCCAATGGGGGCCGACGGGACGACCATCGAGTCGGTCCACCCGTCGGTCGAAGCGCCGGCCTGCGGCCGGCCGCGATGCTACATCGCCGAGAGAGGCTCCCATGTCCAACACGCACACATACGATCCCAGCGCATAGGCCTGCCGAAAGGTACGCTCGGCGCCAGGCGGCGGTCGACTGAACTCCGCACCCGCCATCGCATCCCCCGCCGCAGATCCGCGCCGGTTCGCCGCAGTTGGGATGCCAAGGCCGCGGTGGTCGCAGACATCATCCCCACCCCCCCGCTCCCAAGC
>DASRMJ010000061.1:0-2097 GCA_035647995.1 Thermoleophilia bacterium
GTCTGGGGAGACACTTCGCTACCCGCGTCTACCACGAAGACGGGCAGGGCCATGGCCCCGAGGGCCGCCATGGTGATGATCACCGGCGAGGGGATGCCGTCGGGAGTCGCGGCCACGCCCGGGATGCACCGGGCACTCCCGTAGAAGAGCGCCTCCATGTCCGCAGGCGGCGTGTACTTGCGCATCTCGGCCGAAGCGCCGGCAATGGAGATGCCTTCGATAGCCCCCGTGTTCGAGGAGGCGATGGTGCACACGAAGGCCGGCTGCGCCGCGTCGCGCAGCCCGCCGAGCAGGGTGTCGTCACCTTCGACCAGGATCCTTGCCATATTCCCTCCGATAGATCGACCTGTAGATCATTCGCGCCCGGCACCGGACGCCGCCCGCTCCGCTACGACGCCGGCCGGGGCGACGACGAACCGCCCACCGGTGGGTCGGAGGGCCAGGGCGAGCCGTCCACCCGAGTGTCGGCGGGCCGGGTAGATTGCTCACCGGCGGGTTGAAGAGATCCCTGACCCTTGATCTTGATGGGAATGCCGCTCACACACAGGTAGACCTCATCGGCCCTGCGCGCGAACGCCTGGTTCACCCGCCCCTGAAGATCGCGGAAGAGGCGGCTCAGCCGATCCCCGGGGACGATGCCCGTGCCCACCTCGTTCGTCACGACCACGGCTTGCGGCCAATGATCGCTCAGATAGTCGGCCAAGTCCTGCATGACCTGGGCGAGCGCGACTTCCGGGTCCGAGGATCCGGCTTCCTCCTCCAGGAGCAGGGTGGTCGTATAGAGCGTCAAGCAGTCAAGAAGGAGGGTGTCCCAATCCCCTTCGACCTCTCGAAGTCGCTCGACCGCATCCCGCGGAGCAACCAGGGTGCCCCACTCGGGCGAACGAGCGGCTTGGTGACGCTCGATGCGCAGCCGCATCTCCTCGTCACGGGGCTCGGCGGTAGCGACGTAAAGCACTCGACCGCCGAAGTCAGTGGCGAGTCGCTCCGCCAATGTCGACTTGCCGCTGCGAGCGCCGCCGGTGACGAGGATCATGGAGCGAAGTGAAGGTGCATGCCAGCCCTTTCCGTCGAAGAGCACGTCCGGCATGTCTGGCAACGGCAGGTCTCCTGACTCCCGGTTTAGACGCCCCTTTCCCCTTCCCAGCCCGAGGCCGGTGGATCTTGGAGGTGGCTCACCGGTTACAGTGGCGAGACCGCGTCGGCTTCTCACCGACTTCCCTGTTAGCCGTCTGGCACCGTCGCCGACAACAACCTGTGCCGCAGGATATCCGAAAGCCCAGGGCGTCACAAGCCGGCTCTCTGCGGACGACGCCGCGTCGGCGGCGGTGTGGAGCGGAGACCTGGGCAGCGTCGCGAGCCCGCCGCAGATGAGCGTGAACCCAATACCCGAGTATTCGATCAGCGCATCCGCGCCCCGACAGAAGCTGTGGGTCGCGGTGACGACAACACTCCCAGGGGCCGAGGAGCTCGGGCGTTGTCGGGCGACGGATCGGCGAAGGGATCTTGCTTGAACCAAACAAGGTCGGTCGCAGCTCCGCGGCTCAGGCGTCCGTAGCCGCCACCCAGACCCAGCAGGTCGGCGGCCACGGCGCCCACGGCAGCGCGCGCCGCTTCCGGAGAGAGGCCGGCGGAGCGTAGGTGCGCCACCTCTGAGAGCACAGCCCCGTGCGCAACGCCGGGGGAGCCGGCGTCGGTGCCCGCCGCGATCCTAACGCCCGCGGCGTGGCCGGCCGCCACCATCGCTTCGTGTGCGGCGATGATCCGTGGCACCGCCGCCCACCTACCCGAGACCGCCAGGGCATGCAGGGGAGTGAGCGTGGGCACCCACACGACATCGTGGTCGACCATGGCGCGCACCGACTCCTCGTCGATGAGAATGCCGTGCTCGACGCTGTCGACGCCCGCTTCGGCGGCCATGGTCACCGCCTGGGCCCCGTTCGCGTGCACCGCGACCGCCACCCCGAGTTCGTGGGCGGTCTCCACCATTCTTCGGAGTTCCTCGGAGTGGAAGTGGGCGGGAGGAGCGACCCCGCGCTCCAGGTCGACGCTTCCCGTGAGTATCACCTTGACGACCCCGGCTCCTCCGGCCACCCG
>DASRMJ010000062.1:0-3049 GCA_035647995.1 Thermoleophilia bacterium
CACGACGAGGTATCCGGTCCAGGCGATCTCGTCGCTCCATATGTTAAAGAGGGTGTAGTAAGGATCATACCCCTCGAAAGCGAGCCTCCCCGTTCTCGCGGTCTGCACGAGCACCCAGGCAAGAACCGCGTATTTGCCGTAGCTCAATACGCGGTCGAGTTGGCGGGGAAGGACCACACTTGGGCGGCCCCGTCGAACGAAGCGGCTCACCTTGCCGAGAAGCTCCTGGACCGTCCCCAAAGGACAGATCCACCCGCAAAAAGACTTACCCGTGAGAATGAGGCCGGCCACAAGTCCGAGTAGCAGAACGAAGACGGCGTCATGGAGTTTCGCCACGTAGTTGCCGGTGGTGAAGTACGTGTAGAGGTTCTCGACACCGCCGAACGGGCAGATCGTATGAAGATTCGCCGTCCAGGACCAGCTGACCGAGTGGCCGATCGCAGCAAGGATGACGTAGAGGAGTACGGCCGCCTGGATTACGAAGCGGAGGAGTTGGTAGCCTCGTGGCCTCCCTCGAGACGGCCGGCCTTGCTCCCCCGCGGTCGCTGCCCCCGCCGGCACCTCCGCCGCCGGCACCCTCGCCGTGATCTTCGCGTCCATTCGACCTCCAGTTTGAGTCATTTCGAGGGAAGGGCGCGAACGGCCCGCCGCTGTGTACCGGGAAGACCGTACATTTCGAAGATTGGCAAACTGTGATGAGGCGGTAAGGAAGCGGTGAGTGCGAACGGCCGGACGACACCTACTGCGGACGACTCCTACTGATTCCTGGCTTCCCCCTCACACTTCTCGCACACAGCGCCCCTAACCTGACGTTACAGGGCAACCGTCGGACGGGAGCCCACTAGACGAACGGGAGGCATCGTATGCGTGTTGGAAAGAAGGGCCTGGCGACCGGCCTGATGGTGGCCGTGCTCAGCCTCGGAGTGGCAGTGCCGGCTTTCGCGGCCACGACAGCGACTGCACAAACGCCTGGCTGGGCCGGCGGCGTGTGCCGCGGCACGGGCGCCGTGGCCGACGCCGTGGCGGGGTTCCTGGGTCTAACGCCCGAGGCGATCGCCGCCGAGCGGGCTGCCGGCCAGAGCCTGGCCGACATCGCCGAAGAACAGGGTAAGGATACCGGAGGGCTCGTCCAGACCATCCTCTCGGCGAAGCAAGGACAGATCCAGCAGGCGGTTACGGACGGACGGCTCACTCAGGAACGCGCTGATTCAATGCTTGAGACCATGACCGAACGCGTCACCGAGCGGGTCGCTGACCCGGCTATGGGGCCGCGTGGCGGAGATGGCGGTTCGCGCGCCGGCATGGGTCGCGGAATGGGTCGCGCCATGGGCGGCGGGACCGGCTCGGGGATGGGCTTTGGCGGCGGTCTCCACCAGACAGACGCCCTCTAACCCTACAGGTTCACTCAGCCCCGCACCGAGGGCCGGCGCTGTTCCCAGCGCCGGCCCTTCGTCCTTCTCAAGACATTCCGCGAGAGGGAGCGAGGCCCCATGCCCGCGCCGCGGGCATGGGGCCGACCCAGCTCTCCTGCAAGCCCTTAGGCTTGCGTCGACTCGATGCGCATGCGGTAGAACGAACGCCACACGAAGGTCACGGATACCAGGAAGAACACCGCGGTCAGGATGTAGTTGAGGGCGTGGCCGCCCCGATCGTCTGCGATGCTCACGGCAAGCTCGACGGCCAGCAGGCCGAACAGCGTGGTGAACTTGATGACCGGGTTCATGGCCACCGACGAGGTGTCCTTGAAGGGGTCGCCGCCGGCCGCCCGTAATGCCTCCACAATGTCTGGCGGATGCCGGGGTTAGCAGGCACCCGTGACATTCGGGGCTACACACTCGAATCAGGGCATAGTAGGCACGGGCCACAGCTATGGTCGCCAGTAGAGACCGAAGCTGTTCTTCGTCCACGACGACCGCCCGGGAGGTCGACTGTCCGTCCGACTCGTCGGGCGTTTTCAGCCAGCGCTCGGCGTCCGTCAGCCGGGTCTCGGCAGCCTCGATCTCGCCTCGACCCAACAATGCGTAGGCATACCACACGCCGAGCACAGGCCGGGCGCGGATCTGCTCGTCCGGCAGCGCCCTCGCCCAGTTGAACCACGTAGCGGTCTGGGAGCTCTCCTCCACCAGAGGTCCTGCCCGCTCGATCAGGTCTGCCGCCCACCCGAAGTCCTGGGCGCGCAAAGCGTGACGGATCGCGTCGGATCGCGAACCGTTCTCCTCGTACCACTCGCTCGCCCTCCGGTGCAGAGCGGGCAGCCGATCAGGCTGCTCCTCGAGCACGTGTGCCCGCAGGACATCGGCGAAGAGGTGGTGATAGCGATACCAGCGACGCTCGTCATCGAGGGGAACAACGAACAGGTTGCCGCGCTCCAAGCGCTCGAGCATCCCTGGGCCATGCTTCTGCCCGGTGACGGCGTCGCAGAGCGCACCGCACAACGTGTCGAGAATGGCGGTCTGCAGCAAGAAGTTGCGCGCGCGCTCCGGCTGGCGCTGAAGAACCTCTTCGACCAAGTAGTCCAGCACGAAACGGTGGCTGCCGGTGAAGGTCTGAATGAAGCCGGCGGCGTCCGATCGCCCCTGTAGGGAGAGCGCCGCGAGTTGCAGGCCGGCGATCCAGCCCTCGGTGCGGGTCTCCAGGGCAGTGATGTCTTCTGCCGAGAGGTCGAGGCCCATCACCCGGTTGAGGAACTCGGCGGCTTCGGAGGGGGTGAAACGCAGGTCGGCCGCGCGCAGCTCAGTCAGTTGGCCCCGAGCGCGTAGCCGGGCCAGGGGTAGATGGGGGTCCTCCCGGGTGGCGATGACCAGGTGCACCTGTGGCGGCAGATGCTCCAGCAGAAACGCGAGAGCTTGGTCCACTGGTTCGGAGTCGACGACATGGTAGTCGTCGAGGACGAGGACGACACCGTGCGGGAG
This sequence comes from Thermoleophilia bacterium, assembly GCA_035647995.1. Lineage (GTDB taxonomy): Bacteria > Actinomycetota > Thermoleophilia > RBG-16-64-13 > RBG-16-64-13 > JAHJSA01. The sequence continues at coordinate 2,913 of DASRMJ010000062.1, forward strand.
CGTGCTGATCTCGTTGAGCAAAGTCGTCAGCATCGATTCGGTCGGTGGCGGCTGGGGAGAGTGGAGCATGCCCAACACCCCTGCCCCAACATCAGCCGCAACCGTCCGCAGAGCGGCCGCGAGGTAGGCCAGGAAGC
>DASRMJ010000063.1:0-5340 GCA_035647995.1 Thermoleophilia bacterium
CCACGATAACAACCCGGGCCTGCCGCGTGACGCGGCCGGCACATGGAAGGAAGGACCGAGGTGAAGACCACCGTAGGCGAGAAGGTCGGCAACGACGTCAAGTTGGAGATCGAGGTCTCGACCGAAGAGGTGCAGCGTGGCATCGAGGCCACCATCAAGCAGCTCTCGCGCGAAGTGCGCATCCCGGGATTCCGAAAGGGCAAGGTGCCCACCGGGATGATCGTGCAGCGCTTCGGCATGGAGGCGATCACCCAGCAGATGCTCGACGATCAGCTCTCGTCGTGGCTCGTGGAGGCTCTCACCGAAGTCGAGATAGAGCCGGTCGGGCGCCCCGAGGTCGATTTCGAGGAGGCGCCGGAGGAGGGGAAGCCGTTCACCTTCACCTCTGTGGTCACCGTGATGCCGACAGCGGAACTCGGAGTCTACAAGGGTGTCGAGGTGCCTCGCGTCGACGCCCAGGTCGAAGACGCGGAAGTCGATGAGCGCGTGGAACGCCTGCGTGAGGAGTTCGCGGAACTCGAGTCGGTGGGCGACCGCCCGGTGGCCGTGGGCGACTTCATCACCGTGACCGCCGAAGGCTTCCGCGATGGTGAGGCCGTGCCCAACACCCAACTCGACGACTACATGTTCGAAGTGGGCGGCGGACACTTGTTGCCCGATCTCGAGCAAGGCGTCGTGGGTATGAAAGCGGGAGACGAGTGCACGTTGCCGGTCGCCTTCCCCGACGACTATCACGCTGAGGAGTTGAAGGGCGCCACGCTGGACTTCACGGTCGCCGTCAAGGAGATCAAGGAGAAGTCGCCGCCTGCGCTGAACGACGAGTTCGCCAAGGACGTGAGTGAGTTCGAGACGTTGCTCGAACTGCGCCTGGACATCCGAGCCAAGTTGCAGGCGGCGAAGGATTCGGCCGCCCAGCGACGCTTCCGAGCCGCAGCCATCGACGCGGTGGCGGGCGCCATCACCGTGGACCTACCCCCGGCTGCCGTCGATCGGCAGGCGCGGGAGATGGTGGACGACTTCGCGCGCTCGCTCTCGATGCAGGGCGGCGACATCCGCGGCTATCTGCAGGCCACGGGCTCAGGCGTCGAGCAACTGGTGGAGCAGATGATGCCCGAAGCGGAAAGCGCGCTGCGCACGAGTCTCGCCTTGGATGCGGTGGCGGCGGCCGAGGGCCTCGAAGTCACCGATGAGCAACTCGACGAGCGTTTGCAGAAACTGGCCGCCGCGGGCAAGGTCGAGGCGTCCGAGTTGCGGTCGCGCCTGGAGCAGTCTGGTAGAATCACTAAGATACGGCAGCAGATACTGCGGGAGCGTGCAGCTGAGTTCATCGCGGAGAACGCGGTGGCCGGGGATGCGGTGCAACCTGCGGCCGAGCAACCCGAAGAAGGTCCTGAAGAGGTTGCCGCCCTGACCGGATCGGACGCGCAGTCGGCGGCCGAGTGACCCTCCCGGCACGACCCCCCGAAAGCGAAAGGATGGCAGTGTGAGCCCACTGATCCCCATGGTGGTCGAGCAGACCAGCAGAGGCGAACGTGCCTTCGACATCTACTCGCGCCTGTTGAGCGAGCGCATCGTGTTCTTGGGCACTCCGGTGAACGATCAGGTGGCGAACCTGATCGTGGCGCAACTCCTGCATCTGGAGTCGGAAGACCCAGACAAGGACATAGCGCTCTACGTCAATAGCCCTGGCGGCAGCGTCTACTCCGGTCTTGCGATCTACGACACGATGCAGTTCATCAAGCCGGACGTCTCCACCATCTGCATCGGCGTGGCGATGTCGATGGGAGCGTTGCTCCTTGCCGGCGGTGCGAAGGGAAAACGCTATGTGCTGCCGAACTCCAAAGTGCTGATCCATCAGGTCTCCGGCGGATTCCAGGGCCCCGCGAGCGATATCGAGATCCACGCCCGGGAAGCGCTGAGCCTGCGGAGGCGCCTGGACGAGATCCTCGCGAAGCACTCGGGCCAAGAGCTCGAGAAGGTGGAGAAGGACACCGAAAGGGACTACTTCATGACCGCGCAGGAGGCTCTCGACTACGGCATCGTGGACAAGATCATCGAGCACAGGTAGGGAGTAGCCAGTGCCCAAGCCGTCGGGTGGTTCTGAACAGCTCCTCTGCAGCTTCTGCGGGAAGAGTCAGCGCCAGGTCAAGAAACTCATCGCCGGACCTGGCGTGTATATCTGCGACGAGTGCATCGATCTCTGCAACGAGATAATCGACGAGGAGTTGGCCCCGCCGGTCACGCTCGACCTGGACAACCTCCCGAAACCGCAGGAGATCTACTCTGTGCTGTCCGAGTACGTCATCGGGCAGGAGGAGGCCAAGCGCACGTTGTCGGTAGCGGTGTACAACCACTACAAGCGCGTGCAGATGAGCTCCGCCGACGACGACGTGGAGCTGGCCAAGTCGAACATCCTGATGGTGGGGCCCACCGGTTGCGGCAAGACCCTGCTGGCGCAGACGCTGGCTCGGATCCTCAACGTGCCGTTCGCCATCGCGGATGCCACAGCGCTCACCGAGGCCGGCTACGTGGGCGAGGACGTCGAGAACATCCTGCTCAAACTCATCCAGGCCGCCGACTATGACCTCAAGAAGGCCGAGACGGGCATCATCTACATCGACGAAGTCGACAAGATCGCGCGCAAGGCCGACAACCCGTCAATCACCAGGGACGTGTCGGGTGAGGGGGTCCAGCAGGCTCTGTTGAAGATCCTCGAGGGCACCACGGCGAGCGTACCTCCGCAAGGGGGCCGCAAGCACCCGCACCAGGAGTTCCTCAGCATCGACACCACGAACATCCTGTTCATCTGCGGCGGCGCGTTCGCCGGACTTGAGAAGATCATAGAGAGGCGCATCGGGAAGAAGGGCGTAGGGTTCGGTGCGCATATCGAGGGCAAGCTCGACAAGGATGTAGGCGAGCTGTTCGCGCAGGTGCTTCCGGAAGACCTCCTTGAGTTCGGGCTGATCCCGGAGTTCATCGGCCGCCTGCCGGTCGTCTCGAATGTGCACCAGCTGCGCAGGGACGATCTCGTGGCCATCCTGACCGAACCGAAGAACGCCCTGGTCAAGCAATATCGCAAGTTCTTCGCCTACGACGGGGTGGACCTGATCTTCCCGAAGGACAGCCTGGATGCGATCGCCGACAAGGCGGTGATCCGCGACACGGGCGCCCGAGGACTGAGGTCCATCATCGAGGGCGCGCTCCTGAACGTCATGTTCGAATTGCCCAGCCGCCGCGACGTGATCAAGTGCGTCATCACGAAAGAGGTCATCGAGCGGAGCATCGAGCCCACCTTGGTCACGAGCGCCGGTCGGGAAGAACTTGAACTGAACGAAGAATCGGCCTAGCTCTGGAGCCATGATTTTGGCAGACGTCCAGCGTGCGCTGCCTCTCCTTGCGACACGCGATCTCATTGTCTTCCCGCGCATGCTCACGCCCATATTCGAAGTGCGCGAGCGGTCTACCCGCGCGCTGGAACAGGCGTATGCGACCGGCTCGGCTTTGGTGCTCTCCGCGCAGAGACTGGGATCCACCGAAGACCCCGGTGAGGCGGACATCTTCGAAGTGGGCACGCTGTGCAAGGTCGTTCAGCTGCATCGGCTGGCCGACGGCACGGTCAAGGCGGTCATAGAGGGGCAGCGGCGCGTCGAGATCGAGTCGTTCGAATCTGAGTCTCCGATGTTCTTGGTGAACGTGCGCGACCTGCACACGCGTCCGGGCAGAGAGTGGTCGAGGACCCGTGCGTTGATCGACTCGGTCGCGCGGGAGTTCGCCGTGTATGTGAGTCAGTCGCCCCAGCTTCCCGAAGAGGCAGAGACGGTCCTGGACGACATGACCGACCCAGAGACCGTCGTGGATGTGGTGGCGCCCCACCTCGACATAGCGCCCGACCGCAAGCAGTTGCTGCTCGAGGGTGAAGAGGCCGAGGAGCGTCTCCTGCGCCTCCTCGAGGTGCTGATCCGCGAGAACGAGTTCCTTGCTATCGAGAACGAGATCGCCGACCAGGTGCACGAGAACCTGGAACGCCACCAGCGCAAGGTGTTCCTTCGCGAGCGACTGCGGGTGCTTCGTGAGGAGTTGGGTGACGAGGAAGACGAGGGCGGCGACCAGGGCGAATACGCGAAGCTGATGCAGGAGAAGCAGCTGCCCGAGGCGATCGCCGCGGCTCTGACCAAGGAGATCAAGCGCCTGGGAGAGCTGCCGCCCTTCTCGGCCGAGGTCGCGGTGGCCAAGACGTATCTGGACCACGTGCTGGGCCTGCCCTGGGGCAAGCTTTCAGGTGCGGAGTTGCCCGACGTTGAGAAGGTGGCTCGAGTGCTCGACGAGACCCACTACGGTCTCAAAGATGTTAAGGATCGCATCGTCGAGTACCTGGCCGTGGCGCGCCTGCGGGGCGGCACGCCGCCGAATACCACCTTGTGCCTGATCGGCCCTCCCGGTGTGGGCAAGACCTCCGTCGCCATGGCCATCGCCAAGGGTCTCGAGCGGCCGCTCCAGAGGATCAGCCTCGGTGGCGTGCGCGACGAGGCCGAGATCAGAGGCCACCGAAAGACCTACGTGGGGGCGATGCCGGGTCGCATCGTCGACGCCCTGAAGCGGGCGGGTGTGGACGATCCCGTCATCCTGCTCGACGAGTTGGACAAGGTGGAGAGCGATTGGCGCGGCGACCCGGCCGCCGCGCTCAACGAGGTGCTCGATCCGGTGCAGAACCAGGCCTTCCGAGACACCTATCTGGAGCTGGAGTACGACCTGTCGCGGGTCTTGTTCGTGGCCACGGCCAACTATGAGGAAGACATCCCGGAGACTCTTCACGATCGCTTGGAGATGATCCGCCTCCCCGGATATACCGATCGGGAGAAGGAAGAGATCGCGCGCCGGCACCTCGCCCCTCGGCTTGCTGAGGAGAGCGGGCTGGGAGACGTGGGCGACGTCTTCACCTCAGGAGCTAGGCGAGTGCTCATAGGGTCCTACACCCGCGAGGCCGGAGTGAGGGAGCTGGCGCGCCTGGCGAGCAAGGTGTATCGGAAACTCGCGCGCCTGCGGGTCGAAGGGCGCCCGGTGCCCACTCGCATCGGACCCCGCGACGTGGAGCGCCTCCTCGGGGCTCCTCCGTTCCTGCGCGCTCGGGTGGAGAGCACACCGATGGTGGGCGTGAGCACCGGATTGGCCTACACCGGCGCCGGCGGGGATATCCTGCGCATAGAGACGGTCGTGGCACCGGGCAAGGGCGATTTCCACCTCACCGGGCAACTTGGGGAGGTCATGCAGGAGAGCGTGACGGCCGCCTGGGGCTACCTGAAGACGGCCCTCGCCCGAGACCCGGAGCTGTCGGAGCTGTGG
>DASRMJ010000064.1:0-3530 GCA_035647995.1 Thermoleophilia bacterium
CTCGTTCACGGTGGGAGACATCATGTCGCGCGACGTGGCGAAGTGTACGGCCGGCGATTCGGTGAAGTCGGTCATGGAGACCATGTCTCGGCGTCACATCAGGCACGTGCCCGTCGTCGACGGGACCGATCTCGTCGGCATCATCAGTCAGCGCGACGTCATGAAGAGCATCCTCGACGAGACGCAGTTGGAGATGAGCGTCCTGCGCGACATCGTCATCGCCAAGGGCTAGTCAACGCCTTCGCTCCCCGCCGACCAGCAAGGAGCCGCCCAGCCATGTCGATAAGCCTCTACAGGAAGTACCGGCCGACTCGTTTCAACGACGTGGTCGGTCAGACGCACATCACCCGCACGCTGGTCAACGCCATCAAGCAGGAGCGGGTGAGTCACGCATACCTGTTCGCGGGCCCCCGCGGCACCGGCAAGACGTCGACCGCCAAGATCCTGGCCATGGCGCTCAACTGCGAGGCCGGGCACGGGAAGGCCACCACCGAGCCCGATGGCACCTGTCCCTGCTGCGAAGGTATCCGCCGGGGCAGCTCTCTCGACGTGCTCGAGATCGACGCGGCCTCCAACCGCGGCATCGACGAGATCCGCGACATCCGCGATCGGGTGAGCTTCGCGCCCGTCGAAGGGCGCATGAAGGTGTACATCGTGGACGAGGTGCACATGCTCACCACGGAGGCCTTCAACGCACTGCTCAAGATGCTGGAGGAGCCACCCGCCCATGTCGTGTTCGTGCTGGCCACCACGGAACCGCACAAGGTACTCTCCACCATCCTCTCGCGCTGTCAGCGCTTCGACTTTCGCCGCCCCTCCGCCCAGGAGATAACCGGCGTGTTGGCTTCGGTGGCCGATCGGGAGGGAATCGACGTGTCGGAGAGCGCGCTCGCGGTCATCGCCCGCGCCGCGTCGGGCAGTTTCCGCGACGCCCTGGGCACTCTCGATCAGCTCTCGGCCTACTGTGAGGGCAAGGTCTCGCTTCAGGATGCCCTGGCCCTGCTGGGCGTCGCCGACCAGGACCTGCTCTTCGAGTTGGTCGACGTGGTGGACGAACGTGATACGACCGCCGCGCTGCTGTTCGTGGAGCGCCTCGCCCAATCAGGCACCGACCTCAACCAGTTCCTGAAGGACCTGCTCAGCCATCTCCGCGACCTGTACGTCGTGCGCCACACCACCGAACCGCCCGACAGCATCGTGAGCAGCCCGGAGCACCTGGACTACCTCCGGAGCCAGGCGAACCGGGTCTCGACGTCGGAACTCGTGGCGTTCATCGACCTCATCGGCGAAGCCCAGCGGGCGATCCGCACGGGAGCCGACCCCCGCCTCGAGTTGGAGTTGTCGCTCATCAAGCTCACGAGGCCCGCCACGGACTCCTCCCTGCGCGGCATCTTGAGTCGGTTGGACTCCCTCGAGTCGGGCGGATCCGCAGAGCCTGACACGACGAGACCCTTCAGGGGTGGCAGCGCAGCGAGATCCCTCGAACCATCAGCGGGCGCGGGCGGCGGCAGACACGTCACCGCCGCTGACTCGGCAAGCCACTCCGCCGCCTCCGACAAGCGGAGGCGACTCACGTCGGTGCCGCCGTCCATCGGACCGAAGGATGAGGCCGCGGGCGGCGTGGGCGGTGCCGGCGGCGTGGGCGGTCCAGAAGCAACGCGCGGCCCCGGTAGCACACGCGGCCAAGATGCAGACGACGCGCGCGGTGACACCGGCGACTCGGGGCGCACCGATGTCGCGGACGGCCTCGGAGACGACGCCCCTGACGGACGTTCCGAGGACGCGCCGCGCCGCGGGGACGATCCGGGGACGACGCCGCACATCGAGCCCAACATCGACAACCTGCGGCGTGCGTGGCCGGTGATCCTCGCGCGAGTGAAGAACCAGCGTCCGAGCCTCTTCGCAGTGCTCAGCGAAAGCCGTCCGGAGTCTCTCGACCAAGACGCCCTGACCCTCAAGTTCCCCCAGGGAGCCGACTTCGCGGCCGCGCAGGCCTCCAAGCAGGACAACCTGGCCTTCCTCACCGACATCCTGGCCGACGTCACGGGTAGGCGCTTCAAGGTGGTCATCAGGCTGGCTGGAACAGCGGCCGAGGTGGAGGAACCCAACGAGGGCCGTGCTAGAATCCTGACCAAGGAGGAGCTGCTCGAGATCCTGAAGCAGGAGTTCGACGCCCGGCCCGTCGACGACGATCGCGCTCCCTGACACTCCAGGCGAGGAGACCCATGAATCCGAACTACCAGAAGATGATGAAGCAGGTGCAGAAGATGCAGACCGACATGGCCAAGGCCCAGGAGGACCTCGCGCTCGAGCATGTAGAAGCGTCGGCGGGCGGCGGGATGGTCGTGGTCCGCGTGAGCGGTTCCCTTGAGGTCGTAGGCGTGAAGATAGATCCGGCCGCCCTCGACCCCGACGACGTGGAGATGCTCGAGGACATGGTCATCGCCGCGACCAACGAAGCGGTCCGGCAGGCGCAAGACCTCCAGGCCAAGCGCTTGGGCGGTCTGACGGCCGGTCTCAACATCCCGGGACTGAGTATGTAGCTCGGCGGAGCAGCCGGGCGGGCGACCATCCCGACGTCGCTCGACCAGACCTGTGCCCTTCCATCCGGATCCGATCTCTCCCGACCAGACCGAGGCGCACCCTGTACAGTCCTCCTATCCAGAGGTTGATCGACGAGCTGGCGAAGCTCCCGGGCATCGGCCCAAAGACCGCCCAGCGGCTCACCTTCCACCTCCTCCGACTGCCCCCCGAGGACGCGCTGCCGTTGGCGCACGCCTTGATCGAGGCAAAGGAGGCGATCCACTTCTGCACGCGGTGCTTCAACCTGACAGCCGAGGAGTTGTGCGAGATCTGCCGCGATCCCAGGCGCGATCCCACCTTGGTCGTGGTGGTGGAGGAGCCCTCGGACATCGTGGCCCTGGAGCGGGCTCACCAAGTGCGCGGGCTTTATCACGTCCTGGGAGGCGCCCTCTCACCCATCGACGGCATCGGCCCCGACCGCCTGCGCCTTGCCCAGCTCTTCGACCGCGTGGAAGCGGAAGGCCTCACGGAGATAGTGGTAGCCACGAACCCCACGATGAGCGGGGAGGCCACCGCCCTCTACATCGCCGAAGAGTTGCGACCGCTCTCCGAGGCCGGGCGGGTGCGCGTGACCCGACCGGCGGCTGGGCTGCCCATGGGCAGCGACCTCGAGTACGCCGACGAGGTCACGCTGGGGCGGGCACTGGCCGCCCGTTCCGACATCCTGCGCTGAAGCCCGTCCTCGCGTCCGCCACGCGGCATGGTTTCGGCCTCGCGGGTCGAAGGTATCTACCGCGCGACCATCGCGCAACCGCATCGTCGTCAGAACGCGCAATCGTGATCGGTGTAATTTCGTCGTCGCCGGGAAACCATCGCCAAGGGGGAGTCTTCATGGGTGTGGGCCGTTCGTTTACTTACATGCTTCAGCAACCGGGAGGACTCGGCAAGCTCGTCATAGGCGGATTGCTGATGTTCGTGCCGATCATCGGCTGGGCCATCGTGGCCGG
>DASRMJ010000065.1:0-4055 GCA_035647995.1 Thermoleophilia bacterium
GCAGCGCCACCAAGACGATGCCGACGGGCACGCCGGCGGTCTCCAGGGCCTGAGGCAGGTGCCCCACCGCTCCTGAATCCTCCATCATGCCCTTGAACACCATGACCCCCAGCACGAGCAGCAAGGTCTTGATCGACACGCTGTCGCGGACGGCCCGATAGATCCTCGCCGGTCCCCACCTGTGCGCCAGCAGCATGACGGCGACCACGATACCCATGGACGCGGCGACGTTGACGCCGAGCCCGACCACCAGGACGATCGCGGCCAGGATGGGGCTGAAACCGGCCGCCGCCACGCGCAGATCGTGACTCCTAGTGCGTCCGCTGTGTCGGGGTTGGGTCTCGATCCCGCGGAAGCCGAAGCCGATTCCCATCACGAGCACCGTCGCCGGGAATGCGGCCTGCCACACGAACAGTCGGCCCATGGAGACGCCCGCGAGCGTGGCGGTCAGGATGAAGCCGGGGTACATGGGCGAGATGTACTCCCACACGTGGCGGAACAGGTAGTTGATGTAGCTCTTGCGCTCGGGGTCGATGACACACCCCTTGGCCGACTCCTCCACCAGCGGGGCGGAGAAGCGGGCGCCGCCGGCGGAGGGCAGCAGACCTATGATCGCGGGCATCAGCCCCATGACCACGCGGTTGTCGCCCAGCAGGCCCTGCAACGAACTCACCAGGGACGCGAGCGTACCGGTGGTGCGTAGGATGTACTCGAGCACCATGATGAGCGCCAAGGCTACGACGAGTGAGACGGTGGTCGGCTCGATGGAGGCGCGGAGCGCGGTCTCGGCCAGAGCACGCGGACCCATGCCCATGAGCACCCCAAGGACTGCTGCCGCGACCAGCATGACCAACCCGAGATTCCAGCGCAGGCGCAACAGGCCCACCACGAGGGCGAACACGGCGACGATCTTGACGAGTTCCAGCAAGCGGGCTGCTTCCGAGCTACACGTTGAAGCGGTAGTTCATGACGTCTCCGTCGGCGACGACGTAGTCCTTGCCTTCGATCCTCAGCGACCCGTGGTCGCGGCAGACCTTGATGGAGCCGGCCTCAAGCAGAGTGTCGTAGCTCACGACTTCGGCTCGGATGAATCCGCGCTCGATGTCTGAGTGCACCGCGCCCGCGGCCTGTCGCGCTCGCTCTCCTCGGCGGATCGGCCAGGCGCGCACCTCGTCCTCACCCACGGTGAAGAAACTGATCAACCCCATCTGCGAGAACGCCGCGTGCGAGACGATCTCAGCCGCCGGTCCGGGAAGGCCCATCGCCTCGGCGAACTCCAACTGCTCGGCCGGCGTGAGTTCGGCGACCTCCGCCGCTTCCGGGAAGGGGAAGGCCACGATCTGCCGCCCGCGCGCTATGTCGGCGAGCAACGCGTGGATCGCGTCTCCGGCTGCGGCGTCCGACTCCAGGTTGACCAAGATGATCTGGGGCACGAGAGTCAGGAATTGGTAGGTCTTGAGGAAGTCGGCCTCGGATTGGTCGAACTCCACGTCGCGGAGCGGACGTTCGCTCTCGAGCGCCTCCAGGCAGCGACCGAACGCGGTCTTGCCGAGGTCCGGGATCGGTTGCTTCCGCGACCGTTCCATGGCGCGTTCCACGATCATGAGGTCGGCGAACACGAACTCGGAGTCGAGCGTCTGCAGATCACGCCTGATGTCGGCGGCTTCGGCCAGCATCGGACTCTCGAACGCCCGGAGAACGTGCAGGAACACCTGTCCCCCGGAGAGTTGGTCGAGGTAGCGCTCCATCTGTGCCTTGCGTGCCGAGGCTTCGGGCCAAGCAGCCTCGCGCACCCTGAACTCCGCGAAGGTGGTCTTGCGGGGCTTGAACATCTCGGAGAGCCTGCGTATGCGGTCGTCGCCCATCCTGACGGTCGTGATCGTGCCCTCGGAGCGTCCTTCCGCCAGCGCGGTCATGAGAGTGGATTTTCCGCTGCCTTTGAGGCCTATGATCCGGGCTTCCACGTGGGGTCGCCTCCCTTCCGTCTTGGCCGGTAGTATCCCAGAAGTGGCGGGTTCCCGTCCGCGGGCCGGCGTTTGGGCGCGTTCGGCAGCGGATGAGACCGCTCCGCACGGGGTATGACGCGGTGGATGCCGGTGAAAGGGGGTCGTGTTGGAGTTCTTTCTCGATTCGGATCTGGGCCGCAGATTGGATGAGGCTCTCACCACGGAGGGGGCCGCGTACGTGGAGGCGTGGGACCGCGCGCTGCCTGGATCAGGCGCCGAGTGCATGTGGGTGGGCTTTCGTGGTGGCCCGCGGCTTCCGGGTAGCGTACACCCAGGTCATGATGGTGCGGAACTGCGGACTTGCGGGCGGGCGCGGAGGCTGCTAGAATACCCCCAAGGGTATCAAGCCAGCACGTCGATGAGGGTCCAGATGCCGAACGCGATGAAGAGGACGCCGGAGACTCTCTTGAGGAGGGTCTGGGGCAATCTGTCACTGAGGAGCGAACCGCCGACGATCGCGAGTCCGTTCGCGGCGAGCATCCCCAGGCTCGCTCCCAACCACACCATGACGAAGGCCTCGTATCGTGCTGCTAGGGACAAGGTCGCCAGCTGGGTCTTGTCCCCGATCTCGGCGATCAAGAAGGCGACGGCGACGGCCAGCACGGCGCTGCGTCGCCGACTGTCACCCGGCGTTCCGTCACCGGCATCCTCGATCTGGGGCTTGTCAGGCGCCAGGAGCGTCCACGCGCCGAAGGCCAAGAAGAGAACACCGGCGGCGATCTTGATGGGGACCACGGGCAGGAGTTGGCCCGCCAACCCACCAACCAGCACGGCGGCCAGGTTGAGCAGTCCGATGGCCAAGGCGACGCCCAGCAACACCTTGCGTGCCGGGTACTTGCAGGTGAGGCACAGGGTGAGCAGTTGGGTCTTGTCGGCCATCTCGGCGATGCCGACCAGGAAGAACGAAGTGAGCAGAGCGGTCATCCGGGGCAGGATAGCATGCACAGTGAGTGAGAGAGTGAACGAGAGGAGCGAATGATGAGTGATTCGGACTACGGCATAGTGAGGCACGTTGCAGTGGGCTACGAGGAGGCGGTGTCGCTTGCCCGTGAGGCACTGAAGGAGCAGGGATTCGGCGTGCTCACAGAGATCGACGTCAAGAAGACAATGAAGGAGAAGCTCGACGTCGACTTCAAGCCCTACATCATATTGGGCGCCTGCAACCCGCATCTGGCCCACAGGGCGCTGACGGCGGAACCCGACATCGGTCTGATGCTGCCCTGCAACATCGTTGTGTACGAAGAGGGCCCCGGAGCCGCCACGGTGGAAGCCATCTCGCCGATGGCCGCGCTGGGCGTCGTCGACAACGATGACCTGAAGGACGTGGCGGACCAAGCCCAGGCCAAGCTCACGGCCGCCATGGATGCCGTGGCCGAGCGGGCGGGGACGATCTAGCCAGTCTCCAACCTCCTTCCTACAGACTTCCCGCGTCCGTCTGCGTAGGCTGCAAACGTCTCGCCATGAGGCGGGCGCGGAAGAGGGGAGGAGCGATGTTCCAGAGGCAACCCTGGATGCAGAGAGCCGGGGAGTTCCCCGAGAGCGATCTGCAGTATCACGAGCTGTTGGTGCGCGCGGTGTTCTCGGGCGGTTTGGGTCCTCGGGTGGTGGAAGCCCGCTGGGAAGGGATCAGCGAGGCGTTCTGCGGGTTCCGTCCTGAGGTGGTGGCGGCTCTGGGCGAGGCCGACGTGTCGAGACTGCTCGGCGATCCCAAGGTGATCAGGAACCGGCGCAAGATCGAAGCGGTCATTCACAACGCCGCCGAGTTCGGCGTCGTCGTCACGCAGAGCGGAAGTTTCCACCAGCACCTGGCCGACCTCGAGGCTGGGACCGACTTGGTCGACGCAGCCGCCGAACTCGCCAAGAGGTTCAAGCACCTGGGTCCCACTTCGGCCGCCCTGTTCTTGTTCAGCGCCGGGTGGCGGGAACAGCAGTTGGACGCGGACGAGCCGGCGGACGCGCATCGGCAGGCGGACGCGGCCCCGCCGGCTCGTCCGCGTCCAACTGCTGTTACCGCCACCCGGCGCTGAACAAGAACAGGGCGGCCGAAGT
>DASRMJ010000066.1:0-4061 GCA_035647995.1 Thermoleophilia bacterium
GTTCAGACGCGTCGTCAACCTTGTGCGCGAGCGTTGCGACATCATCTTGAATCTCACCTCGTCGGGCGGGCTCATCCGCGACGAGGACGAACGCATCCGCCCGATCGCCGAGTTGGCCCCCGAGCTTGCATCCTTCGACGCGGGCTCCATCAATTTCGGGCGAAGGGTGTTCTTGAACGCTCCCGATTTCTTAGACCGGCTCGCTGCCGTCATGCTCGAGAAGGGGGTGAAACCCGAGATCGAGGTGTTCGACACCGGTATGATCGCGAACGCACTGGCTCTGGTCAGCAACGGGCTTCTCCGGGAACCACTGCATTTTCAGTTCGTGGTGGGGGTGGCGGGAGGCATGCCGGCCACACCCCGGGGCCTGCTGCACCTGGTCGAGTCGATCCCGCCCGGGTCGACGTGGTCGGCGATCGGCGTGGGCCGGGCCCACCTGCCTATCGCTTCCATGGCCCTGCACATGGGGGGTCATATCCGGGTCGGCATGGAGGACAACGTCTACTATCGCAAGGGCGTTCTTGCTCGTTCCAACGCTGAGTTCGTCTCGCGCATCGTCGATCTTGCGGAGGTCTTCGAGCGTCCTGTGGCGACGCCGACCGAAGCGCGCGCGATTCTGGGACTGGGTGCGACCCGGCCGTCGGTGAAGGACTGATCCTTGGGGCCATTCCGCTGGGACACCCTGCGCGGTAGACTGGAGTCCGCGACCGACCAGACGACTGGGAGGCGCGGGACTTGCGGGTAGCCGACCAGACGACTGGGAAGCGCCCAGGGGGAATACGAAGATGAGAATCGCCATCATCGGCGCCGGCGCCTTGGGGGGCACGTTCGGCTTCCTCTTCGCCGACGCCGGCCACGACGTCACCTTGGTCGACGTCGACCGCGCCAAGATCGACGCGATCCGGCGTGACGGCATCACGTTGATCATGCCCGACGGCACACGTCGGCATCGCCCGATGTCCATCACGTCCGATCCCGAGTCGGTGGGGGTGGTCGACCTCGTGCAGGTGTCCGTCAAGGGCTACCACACGACCTCGGCCGCCGAATCGGCGGGCCCGTTGATCGGCCCCGACACGTACGTGCTGTCTCTCCAGAACGGGCTCACCAACTTGGAGCGCATCGCCGAGGTGGTGGGCGCAGAGAAGGTGCTCGGCGGGGTCACGGCCCACAGCGCCATGCCACTGGACCATACGCTGATCCGATACAACGGCGGCATGGGCGGTGTGTACTTCGGGAGGCTCGACGGTGGGTGCGACCCCGGCCTCCAGCGGTTCGTCGGACTCTTCGCGTCCGCCGGCTTCGAGAGTCGGCTGATCGAAGGCGACATCCGGGAGCCCATCTGGCGCAAGTTGCTTGCCAACGTCTCGGTGAATGCGGTGGCGGCTCTCTCTGGACTCACGGGCCGAGAGATCCAGGAGATCGAGCCGGCGTGCGAGTTGGTGCGCGCCCTCGCCCGCGAGACGGCGGCGGTGGCTCGAGCCCAAGGGTTCACGTTCCCGGAACTCGACCAGCCGGACGACTACGTCATCAAGACCCTCGACTGGGTGGGCGACAACAAGGTCTCGATGCTGCAGGATACCGAGGCGGGGCGGCGCACGGAGATCGACACGCTCAACTTGGCGGTCGTCGAGTGCGGGGAGCGCTTCGGCGTCGATACTCCGCTGAACTGGGCCGTGGGATCGCTCGTGAAGATGCGCGAGGAGAAGATGCTGCGCGATTCGCGACTCTTGAAGGTGGCCGGCACAGTCTGACGATGAACATCTTCGTCGCCCTCATGCTCAGTCTGGTCGGCGTCGGTCTTCTTGGCTACGGCAGGAAGCAGGGGCGTGGGCTTCACATCGGCGCGGGTCTGGTGCTTCTGGTCGTCCCCTACTTCCTCCGTTCCACCGTGCTCGAGGTGGTCCTGGGCGCCGTTGTCCTGGGCGCCCTCGGTCTGGTCTCTCGCCTTGGATACTGACGGAGCCCTGGCGCGGTGACTGGAGGCGGCCTTCAGCCGTGAACGTCACCGGGCGCGACTCCGGGACTCATGCCGGGGTGTGACTCTCCGACTCGCCGGGCACACTGGGAGCAGGCAATCGACGTGGGGAGACGGAAGCGATGCAGGTGGACATCATCGGAGGGTTCCTGGGTTCCGGCAAGACGACCGCAATCCTGCATCTTCTCAAGAATGGTGAGTTCGATCCCAGCCGGACCGTTCTGCTGGTGAACGAGTTTGGCGAGGTGGGCGTCGACGGAGCCCTGCTCGGCGGCGCCGACGGCGCGGGTTCCGTGCGCGAGATCCCGAGCGGCTGTATCTGCTGCAGCCTCAAGCTCGACTTCATGAGCCAACTCGAGGATATCGCCCGCACTCTGGCCCCCGACCGTGTGGTCGTGGAGCCCTCGGGTGTGGCTGCCACGCGCGATATCCTGCAGGCGCTCACGCACGAACGGGTCGCGCACCTCGTCGGCGGCATCCGCACGGTCTTGGTGCTCGATCCCGACGACCACGATTGGTTCGTCGAGATGAGCCCGACCTTCGTCGATTCGCAGATCGGCCTGGCGCAGTTGATCCTGCTCAACAAGACGGACTTGGCAGATCCGGAGGACGTGGCCCGCGTCACGGCCGACCTCGAGCGCCGCAACCCGGATGCGGTCGTCTTGCCCACGAGCCACGGAGCCTTCTCCTGGCGGGCCGTCGAGCACATCCTCCCGCCGCTGCCGTCGCCGGAGGGAGAGTCGGCGCGTCTTGAGGGCTTCGAGTCGTTCTCGGCGCGGCTGCCCGAAGCGTTGGATGCGGCCTCGTTGCGTGGCCTCTTCTCGGAGTTGACCGACGGCCGCTTCGGTGACGTGCGCCGAGCCAAGGGAGTGTTCCTGACGGGTGACGGTGCCGGCAGCGTCCGCTTCGATCTGGCCGCCCGCCGGGTGTTCGAGACGGAGTGGCCGCGCACCGTGCCGGGCCGCATCAACGTCATCGGCCGTGATCTCGACCGACAAGGGATCGAGCGGTCCCTCGCCGAAGCGGCAGTGATGGCGGAAGCGCGGTCCGGGGCGGAAAGGGATCCTCGATGACCGCGGGTGACGCCGCGCGCGGGGCAGCCCCTTCGGGCGGAGACTCCACACGAGAACGGGAGGCAGGCACAGTGCGACGCGAAGGGTGGTCCAGGCGGCGACGCATCCTCTCTTTCCTGGGCATCGTCGGGGTGGCGACGATCGTTGCCGGTTGCGCCGGCCAGCCGCCGCCGGCTTCCGGCTCGCCCGGCTTCTTCTACGGCGTCCTGCACGGGTTCCTGATCCTCGTCGACTTCATCGTGGGGCTGTTCTCGGATGTACGCATCTACGCGTACCCCAATTCGGGAGGTTGGCACGACTTCGGGTTCCTCCTCGGGGCGAGTATGTTCTTGGGAGGGGGCGGCGGCGCCGGCGCCCGCCGGAGGTGAGGTGGGATGAAAGAGACGATCTCTATCGGCGACTTCACTGTCCGCGACGTGCGTGTCGAGGACGCCCCCTCGATAGCCGCCTACGCCGACAATCCCCGGGTCGCGGCCAACCTGCGCGACGTCTTCCCCCACCCGTACCGTCTGGAAGACGCCCAGGGCTTCCTCGCGCACGTGATGCAACAGTTGCCCCCGACCGTCTTCGCGATCGCCACCGAGGCCGAGGCCGTCGGGGTCATCGGGCTGACGCTCGGCGAAGACGTCCATCGCTTCACCGCTGAGCTCGGATACTGGCTGGGGGAGCCGTTCTGGGGCCGTGGGGTGATGACCTCGGCAGTTCGAGTGGTGGTTGCGCACGGATTCAGAGAGTTGGGGTTGCTACGCATCCACGCCGATCCTTATGCGGGCAACGTAGGCTCCGCCCGGGTTCTGGAGAAGGCCGGTTTCGAGTTGGAAGGGCGCATGCGCGCGAATGTTTTCAAGAACGGCCGGGTCCTCGACCAGCTCCTCTACTCCACGATTCGCGAGGGAGTGGCCTAGTCGCCCCGTGGCACACCGTCGTGGCAGGGCGTGCACGTGGCAGCGCCGAAACCGGACGCGTGACAGTCCTGGCACGACAGCCGGTGTTCGCCACCGGGAATGTGCTCC
>DASRMJ010000067.1:0-8885 GCA_035647995.1 Thermoleophilia bacterium
AAACCATCGCCAAGGGGGAGTCTTCATGGGTGTGGGCCGTTCGTTTACTTACATGCTTCAGCAACCGGGAGGACTCGGCAAGCTCGTCATAGGCGGATTGCTGATGTTCGTGCCGATCATCGGCTGGGCCATCGTGGCCGGGTACATGATCCGCACCTTGCGGCAGGTCTCCGCCGGTGTGGACACACTGCCCGAGTGGACCGATTGGGGACAACTCTTGGTCACCGGTCTCATGGTCTGGGCCGGCAGCCTCATCTATGAGATCCCGGGGATGATAATCGGCCGATTCGGCGCCGGCGGCACGCTGCTCCAGAGCCTGTGGAGCCTGGTCGTCTTCATCGTCTTGCCGGCGGCACTTATCCGCTTCGCCGCCACCGACAACTTCGGAGCCTTCTTCGACTTTAGCGAGATCATCGCCTTCATCCAGTCGAACACATCCAACTACATCCTCGCGGTGATCGTGGCCATGGTCGCCGGCTTCTTGGCCGTATTCGGCCTGATCTTGCTCATAGTGGGAGTCGTGTTCACCATCATGTGGGCGTCGCTGGTGATGGCCCACCTCTACGGATCGGTGTGGGCCGGCCGAGTCCAACCGACGTCCTAGGCGGTCGAGTCGGGGATGGGGCCGACCTTGTTGGCCCCATCCGGCCCGTGTTAGACTGCCATTCTGTGCGGTCGGTGAAGACGGGCACACCGTCGGCGGTGGGTAGCACGCGACCGCGTCACCCTGGATCGACTCGGGTGCCACGTATGGCACCCTTTTCGGCATCCCTGGGAACACGTGGGTGCGTCCGGACGGGCAGACTCGTGCGGGAGCGACAAAGAACCCCCCGCAACACAATGAAGTCCGAGTAAGGAGCATCGACTTGAGCGCCAAACTCACAGAGATCCGGTGGCACGCACGCGGAGGCCAGGGTGCCGTGACCGCCGCCAAGATGGTAGCCGAACTGGCGGTGGAGCGGGGTCGTCATTTCCAGGCCTTTCCAGAATACGGGCCCGAGCGCTCGGGTGCGCCTATCGTCGCTTTCACGCGCATCAGCAATGAGCCCATCCATATCTACTCGCCCATCGAGCACCCCGACGTGGTCCTCGTGCTCGACGCCACACTCGTCGGCTCCGTCGACGTCACCGAGGGAGCGCCCGACGACGCTGTGGTCATAGTGAACACGGATCAATCGCCCGAATCCATAGCCGCCGAGATGGACTTCGGCAGCCGCCACGTATTCACCGTGGCCGCCTCCAAGATCGCCAGCGAGACCATCGGCAGGGCGATCCCCAACACGCCGATGGTGGGCGCCATCGCGAAAGCGACCGGCCTGTTCACACTCGAGGAGGTGGAGGACCACCTGCGCGTCAGCTTCGGCAAGAAGTTCTCGCCCAAGGTGGTAGAGGGCAACCTGGAAGCGGTCCGCCGAGCCTACAATGAGGTCCAAGGATGAAGTGGGATATCTCCGACATCAAAGACTGGGGGCCGGGACGGCACGAGCCCGGCGCCGTCATCCCCGAGGCGGGTAACGCCCGTGCCTACAAAACCGGCGGTTGGCGCACTAACCGGCCCGTCCGCGACGACGAGACGTGCACGCAGTGCCTCTTCTGCTTCTTCTTCTGCCCCGACGCCTCCGTCCTGCTTGCCGACGGCAAGGTGGCCGATTTCGACCTAGACCACTGCAAGGGCTGCGCGATCTGCGCCACGGAGTGTCCTGTCGACGCGATCACCATGCATCCCGAGAGCGAGTTCCGGAGGAAGGCAGAATGAGCACTACGACCGAGAAACTCCTCGCCGTCACCGGGAACCAGGCGGTGGCCATGGCCATGAAGCAACTCGACCCCGACGTGGTGGCCGCCTACCCCATCACGCCGCAGACCGACGTGGTGCAGACCTTCAGCCAGTACGTCGCCGACGGCGTGGTGAAAGCCGAGTTCGTGACCGTGGAGTCGGAACATTCGGCCATGAGCGCCTGCATCGGCTCTGCCGCCGCGGGCGCCCGCACCATGACCGCCACCAGCTCCGCCGGCTTCGCCCTCATGTGGGAAGTCGTCTACGTGGCGGCCTCCCTGCGCCTGCCCATCATCATGACCACGGTGAACCGCGCCCTCTCCGGCCCCATCAATATCCACTGCGACCACTCCGACTCGATGGGCGGTCGCGACTCGGGCTGGATCCAGATCTACAACGAAGACGCGCAGGAAGCCTACGACGCCACCGTGATGTCGTTCCCGATCGCCGAGCACGCCGACGTCCGTCTGCCCCTCATGAACATGTACGACGGGTTCATCATCTCGGGGGCCATCGGCCCTCTGCGCCCGCTGTCCGATGAGACGGTCAAAGCGTTCGCCGGGGAACAGCCTGTCGTCCGCACCCTCCTGAAGCCCGAAGAGCCCATAACGGTGGGACCCTTCGACGGCCTGCACGGCTGGTATTTCGAGCACAAGATCGCCCAGAACCGGGCGATGGAAGCGGCGCTTCCCATCATCCAGGACACCTACGACCGGTTCGCGGAAGTCTCCGGCCGCCAGTATCACCACCTCATGCAGTACGACATGGAAGACGCCGACGTGGCCATCGTGGTGATCGGCTCCGCGGCCGGGACGGCGCGAACGGTCATCAAGACGCTGCGCGATGAAGGCATCAAGGCGGGACTCATCAAGATCCGCACCTTCCGCCCCTTCCCTACCGAGGAGATGGCCCGCGCGCTCTCCGGTGTGAAGGCGGTCGCGGTGCTCGACCGAGCCGATTCGTTCGGCGCGCAGGGCGGTCCGCTCTACCTCGAGGTGCTCGCCGCCCTCTACCAGAAGGGCGTGCACACCAAGACCGTGAACTGCATCTACGGGCTCGGAGGCCGCGACCTCTACCCGCGGAACATCGAGGATGTCTACCGCATGCTCGCCGACGCCGCCGATGGCGGCGATCTGCCCCATTCCCGTGTCTACCTCAACATGAAGGGGGAATAGGATGGCGACCAAGCTCTCCCCCAAGGAGTACATCAAGCGTCCCGACCACCTCACGGGCGGACACCGCCTCTGCGCGGGTTGCGGCGCGGGCATCGTGCTGCGGCAGGTGCTGATGGGAGCCAAGGACAACCCCGTGGTGATCTCCAACGCCACCGGCTGCCTGGAAGTCTCCACCACAATCTACCCGTACACGGCCTGGAAGGACTCGTTCATCCATAGCGCCTTCGAGAACGCCGCCGCTACCATCAGCGGCGTGGAGGCCGCCTACAAGAGCCTGCTTCGCCAGGGCAAGGTGCAGTCCGACAAGCCCTACAAGTTCCTGTCGGTGGGCGGAGACGGCGGTTCCTACGACATCGGCCTGCAGGCCCTGTCGGGAGCTCTCGAGCGCGGCCATGACATTGTCGTGCTGTGCTACGACAACGGCGCATATATGAACACCGGGTTCCAGCGTTCAGCCGCCACTCCCTTCGGCGCCTGGACCACCACCAGCCCCGACGGCAAGGTCCGCCCGGGGAAGACGCAACAGCGCAAGAACCTCACGCGCATCGCGGTGGCCCACGGCATCCCCTACGTGGCGCAGGCCTCCCCCCACAACTTCCGTGACCTTATCTCCAAGGCGGAGGTGGCCTTCGACACTCCGGGCCCCGCGTTCTTGAACGTGCTCTCACCCTGCCCGCGCGGGTGGCGTTCCGCAGATCCGGACGGCATGAAGCTGGCCAAGATGATGGTGCAGTCGTGCTTCTGGCCCCTCTACGAGGTGGTCGACGGCCGATACACGATCAATTACGACCCGAAGGACCGCAAGATCCCGATCCGGGACTGGATGGAGCAGCAGGGTCGCTTCAAGCACCTCTTCAAGCCCCAGTTCGCCTATATGATCGACGAGGCGCAGGCCTACGTCGATTCCGAGTGGGACCGTCTGAAGAGTATGACTACCCTTCCCGGTGGCGGAGAGGCCTGATCCTCGGATGACCGAGACCGCCGGGGCGCAGACCGCGCCCCGGCGGTCTCACCTCATCGTCGTCCAGCACCACGACCGCGTGCCTCTGGGCGCCTTGGCGCCCGCCCTCACCCTCGACGCCGACGTCACCTTCGTCCGCGGCTACCGCGCCCCGGCCGAAGCCCGGGCACAGGTGCGCGCGCTCATCGACTCCGGCGGCTACGACGGGATGGTCGTCCTGGGCGGCCCCATGGGCGTCTACGAAGCCGAGCGCTTCCCCTTCCTGCTCGATTCCTTGAGCCTGCTCGAAGACGCTCTCCGCCGAGGCGCCCCCATCCTGGGGCTGTGCCTCGGCTCCCAACTCCTGAGCCACGCACTGGGGAGTCCGGTCTTCCCGGGATCCGACCGGGGGCTCCCGCCCGAGGTGGGCTACTTCCCGGCGCGCCTCACAGGGGAGGGTGTCGCCGACCCGGCCGCCACCCTGTACGCCGAACCTGACCCGGTGCTCTTCTGGCACCGAGACACCCACGACCTACCCGACGGCGCCGTGCTCCTGGCGACGAGCGACCGTTACCCATTGGCGGCGTTCCGATGGGGTCGCTGGACCTACGGGTTCCAGTTCCATTTGGAGATCACCATGGAGTGGCTCCCGCGTTGGATCGAGGAGTCTCCGTTGGCGGAGGAGGCAGAGGGCGGCGCGCAGGAGCTGCTACGGGCCGGCGGCCGCTGCGCCGCGGTCAACTCGGAGAGGGCGACCGCCTTGGGTCGGCAGTTCGTGGAGCACGCACGCGCCTTCCGAGAAGGACTCTAGCCCGAGTCCCCGTGCCCCTCGGAGGGCCGGGCGGGCTCGACAGGCCCGCCCGCGGCCACCGTCACACGATTCCGCCCGCCGCGCTTGGCCTCCGCCAACGCCCGTTCGGCTGCATCCACGAGCGACATCGCGGTCACTCCCAACGGCGGGTGGACGGCGATGCCCACGCTCACCGTCGCCCGCTCCACCTGGCTCTTCTCGAGGATGAAGGGGTGCTCCTCCACCCGACTGCGCACCCGTTCCGCGACGACCTCGGACGCCTCGGTGTTCGTCTCGGGCAGCAACAGTGAGAGGCGCCCGCCGCTGATGCGGGCCAAACTGTCCGAGGAACGGATCGCTCCGGCGACGAGTTGCGCCACCTCAGCGATCACTCGATCGCCCGCCGCCGAGCCGTGCTCGCCGTTGATCCGTCGCAGGTCGTCGACGTCGATCATGAGGCAGGCGACCGGTCGGGAGTAGCGGTTCGCACGGGCGACCTCGTACCTCACCAGCGTCAGGAAATGGTCATGCGTGAACGCCCCGGTCAACGCGTCGCGGATCTCCGCCTCCCCCAGCTCGCGCACGTACATCGCGCGGCCGAAGCCCATGCTGAACAGCGGACGGGACCGCCTAAGGGGTTCCTCACCCGGCGGGTCCAAGCGCGAGGACAGCGCCAGCATGACCCCGGAGGCGCCGCCACGATGATCGAGCCCGATGGCGACGAAACTCCGCGCTTGGGGGAAGTTGGCGTCTTGGCTGAAAGGCAGACCGATCTCAGCACAGAAGCCGGAGCGCAACGCCTCCTTCACGGGCACGGGCAACGATCCCAGGCGGTAGCGCGGCGGCTCGCCCTCCAAGGTCGCAAGGTCCACCATGACTCCCCCGTGCTCCCAGGCCAGGATGCCGAACTCGCCCTGCCGGTCCTCCCGATTCAAGAGTAGAAGGTCGTCCGCGGGCCAGACGGAGCGCACAAGCCGGCCCGCTTCGACGGCGAACTGGCTCACCGACTCGGCCCCGCGCAACCCCTCGACGACGCGATCGACGAATACTTCAGCGACCGCGCGCTCGGCCAGCCGAGCCTGCAGGTCGTCACCGCGCTCCCGTTCCAGCCGCAGGTCGTTGTCCATCGTGCGCAGCGCCCGTCGGATCTCGCCCACAACGCGGCGCAGGGAACCGAGTAGCGCGTCCCGCTCGGGGCGCCACGGCGACTTGCCCACGAGCTCGAACTCCAGCCTCTTGACCGGCCCGAGGATGCGTGCCCGCACGAGGCGATACTCGAGCGGCAGCAGGACCACGAGGCCCACACCCATCACCGAGCCCGACAGCGCCAGCAGATGAGGCAGCTCCGCGTCCAGCAGGTAGGCGGTGAGCGCGAACACCACCACCGACGTGCCGAAAACGACGAGCAGCGTGAAGGGAGCCAGACCGGTCCAGAAGAAGTCCATAACTCCGCGCGCGCGCACCGAGTCAGACGTCGCGAGGACTTCGCCCAGTTCGCCGAGGGCGTCGAACTCATCCGGCAGATTAAGGTCGGGCGTCTCGTCGAAGGCAGGGGCCTCGAGTCCTGGATCCGGACGCACCTCGCCGTGTGACGATCGCATGTCTTTCAAAACGCCCCCGCTGTCGGGTAGAATGCTTGGTTCCACCTTACTGTATCGTCCTCTTGAACGAGAGGGTTGACTCCTTTGTCTACATCATCGCAACCTGATCCACCGATCACCGCGGTCGCGCTCGATGCCACCGGGCGCCCGGTGACCATCATGGAGGCCCACCCCGTCGCCCGCGAGGCCACCGAGACGATAGTGATGAAGTTCGGCGGCACGTCGGTGGCCGATGTCGCATGCGTGAAGAGGGTGGCGCAGCGCATCGTCGACGCCCGCAGGGCGGGAAGCCCGGTGGTAGCCGTGGTCTCGGCCCGCGGCGACACTACAGACGAGTTGATATCGATGGCGCGCGAGATCTCCGACGCGCCCCCGGAGCGAGAGATGGACATGCTCCTATCAGCGGGAGAGCGCATCTCGGCGGCGCTTCTGGCCATGGCCATCCACGACCTCGGTTTCGAGGCCATATCGCTCACAGGCTCGCAGGCGGGCATCGTCACCGACTCCGTGCACACCAAGGCCAAGATCCTCGACATACGCCCCACCCGTGTGCAGAAGGCGCTGGACGAGGGCAAGGTCGTGTTGGTTGCCGGTTTCCAGGGAGTGTCGACCCAGACCCATGACGTCACCACGCTGGGCAGGGGCGGGTCGGACACTACGGCCGTGGCCCTGGCCGCCGCGCTGGGCGCCAAAGTGTGCGAGATCTACACGGACGTCGACGGTGTCTACACGGCCGACCCGCGCATCGTGCCCCAGGCCCGCAAGATGCAGAGCATCTCCTGCGAGGAGATGCTGGAGATGGCGGCGTCGGGGGCGAAGGTCCTGATGCTGCGAAGTGTCGAATTCGCGCGACGCTACGGCGTAGCCCTACACGTGCGCTCGAGTTTCAGCAACGAAGAGGGCACGTGGATCATCCAGGAAGAGGAGAACATGGAACAGGCCATCGTCTCGGGAGTCACCTACGCACTCGAGGACGCCAAGGTCACCTTGCACCGCGTCCCCGACCGGCCCGGTGTGGCCGCGCGCGTCTTCACCGCGCTGGCCAACGCCGCCGTCAACGTCGACATGATCATTCAGAACGTCAGCGAAGGCGGCAGCACTGACATCTCGTTCACGGTGGGCGAGGATGACATAGACATCGTCCGCTCGCTGCTCGGCGAGCTCCAGCCCGAGTTCGGGTTCGACGCCTTGGAGGCGGATGCCGATATGGCTAAGGTCTCGCTCGTCGGTGCCGGGATGAAGAGCCACCCCGGCGTGGCGGCCCGGATGTTCGAGGTGCTCGCCGAGAACAGCATCAACATTGAGATGATCTCGACGAGCTCGATCAAGGTGTCATGCGTCATCCGTCAGCAGCACGTCGAGCGGGCCGTGACAGCGTTGCACGAAGCCTTCGGGTTGGATAAGGACTCCGTCCAGCGGGACGAAGTCTTCAGCTAGCCCGGGCGGCGCCGGCAGTGACGGGGTCGCGCCGCGCCGGCGGCCGAGCGTCGGCGCCGGCAGCTCACCGACGCCGACGCTACACTCGGGGGGTCAGTGAGCACACCCTCCATCGTGCTGGTGTTCGTCTCCACACTGCCCGCCGCCCTGATGATCGTGACCGTGTGCCTCTCCGTGGTGGCTGCACGCGGCATCGGACTGCTCCAACGTGCCGGAGAGGAAGGTCTCCAAAGCCCCCGCAGCCGAGCCCGACACCCCGGTGTAGAGGGAGAATCCTGCCTGCCGCAGCGCTTGTTGCATGGGCGGACCCATACCCCCGGCCAGGATCACCTCGACTCCTCGAGAAGCGAGGAATCCGGCGAGCCCGCTGTGGTTGTGCTGGAGACCCACCACGTCGTACACGGTGCTCTCCTTGAGCTCGGAACCTTCGGCGCGCGCGATCAGAAAGGCCTCGGTGCGCCCAAAGTGACCGTTCACCTGTCCTTCATCGTACGGAACGGCGATGATCATGCTCTCTCCTCCAGTTGTGGTTGAGACCTCACGCGATGCCCGGCGCGCAACCGCTGCCGGGCCTCCCTCGATGACAAGAGCCTTGCCCCCGACGAGCGCCTCAGCGACGCTCCGTCGCGCCTCGGCGGCCAGACGACTCACAGTGGACCGCGACACCCCCAATTCCGTCGCGGCCTCTTCCTGCCTGAGACCCTCGAGATCCAGGAGTCGCAGCGCCTCGAGGCCGTCGAGGGTCAGGACCACGACCTCCAACTCTCGCGCCGGCACACCGGCGGGTTTGAACATCCGAGGCCGAGCCGGACCATGAACGCAGCGCCACTTGCGAGGGCGTGCCACTGCTACGACATCCGCCCGCCCGCACCAAGAGCGAAGCTCTCGCTCGGACGATCGACGTGTCTCGGGTCGCATATAATGCACATACGTGCATTATAACAGACTCGATCCCAACCCCCCGGGTTGACAAAAGCATGTGAGCGCGGTTACCTGTCGAGACCGAACAAGTCACAAGACGGCCAGCGCCCCACCTCGACGCGCGGAGGAACATGAACACCCAACCCAGAGACCTCTATGCGGACCTCGAGCACCTCGTCTCTCACCGCACGACCAGGGACGAACTGGCGGCCGGTATCCCCATCATCGAGCGGGGTGTGGGCTG
>DASRMJ010000068.1:0-6293 GCA_035647995.1 Thermoleophilia bacterium
GCGGATCCTTGAGGCCGGCGTCATCGGATGGCTGGCGGAGAAAGGCGTGGTGACGGTGGCAGCGGGCGGCGGTGGGGTCCCAGTGGTGGAGCAGGCCGACGGATCGCTCGTGGGTGTCGATGCAGTCGTGGACAAGGATCGAGCGTCCGCCCTTCTCGGGCTTCAGGCGGGCGCGGAACGCCTGCTGGTGCTCACTTCGGTGGATGCGGTCTACGAGTCGTTCGGGACTCCCACGCAGAAGAGGCTGGCCCACCTGTCCGTCGATCGAGCGGCCCGCCTGCTGGCGCAGGGGCAGTTCCCTTCGGGAAGTATGGGGCCGAAGATACAGGCGGTGATCGCCTTCCTGGAAGGCGGCGGTGGGGAAGCCCGCATCGGTCTCCCCGAGCGGCTGGAAGGTATCCTTTCGGGCGAAGAGGGCACCCTGATCTCGCGCGGGCATGTAGCCAGCCTCGATGGGAGATGAGCCGAAACGGCCGGTCGTCCCGCCCTGCCTCGGCCCGGAGCCTGGCTACACTCAGGTCGCGGCCACTCCGGGCACATCGGCCCCCTGCATCACGTGGAGTGCGCGCAGGTTGCCGCGCGCCACGAAGGTGGTGCCCGAAGAGCGCACGTCGGCGATGGTGGGCGCCTCCGCCTCCAGTGCTCCGCGCGGGTCGGAGTGGAGGGCGAAGTCTTGGACGAGCGTGGTCAGGTCATGGTCGCCGATGGTCGTGTCCCCACGGTACTTCTTGGCCGCAGGCATCCTCACCAGCATCTCGAGCATGTAGTCGATCGACTCGGGCGAGAGGGAGATCGAGATCAGCTGTTCGTCGACGCTGCTCCTTGCGGCTGCCTGCGCTTGCTCCGCCTGATGGGACCGCTCCTCCAGCACCGCGATGACTGCGGGCATGAAGGACGTGAGATCACGCGGGTTCCTGGACGTGACCAGCGAGCCGTCGACGACGACGGGAGCGTCGATCCAGACCGCTCCGGCGTTGACCATGTCATCCTTGATCGAGGGAACGGACGTGAGTCGCCGTCCGTTCGCGACCCCGGCGGAGACGAGCACGGAACCCCCGTGGCAGATCGCTGCGACCAGGCCTCCGCGACCGGCCACTGCGGCCACGAAGCGCTTTACCGCCTCCGAGCGTCGGAGGTAGTCGGGCGCCCAGCCTCCGGGGATGATCACGCCGTCGAATGCATCGGGGTCGAGATCGTCGATGACCGCGTCGGTGTCCGCGGGGTAGCCGTGCTTGGACGCGTACGAGCGCTCGCCGAGTCCGGCCACGACGACGGCCACACCGATCTCCTCCAGCCGCAGCTTCGGATACCACAGCTCCAGGTCTTCGTACTGTTGCGCGGCGAGGATCGCGACTCGCCGTCCGTTCAGGGCCATGAGGTCCTCCTTGGTGTCGTCGGGTGGGGTGTCTCTTCCCGGCTGCGGGTCCGCCGCAAACTCGGGTGCCCGGTTCTCGCACATGGGTTTGGTGCGAAGGGCGGGACGGGTAACGAAGGTGAGTCGTGGCCGATGGCTCGAACGCCGCGCCGCTCGCGGCCTCGGGGATCTGCTTCGGCGGAACAAACAAACGGAAGGAGAGAGGACGATCATGGCATTCACGTTGCCCGATCTACCGTATGCAAAGGATGCTCTCGAGCCGCACATCAGCGAGGAGACGCTTGAGTATCACCACGGAAAGCACCACAACGCGTACGTGACCAACCTGAACGGTCTCATCACCGGCACGGACATGGCCGACAAGAGCCTGGAAGAGATCGTCGGCGCAGCTCAAGGGGGCGTGTTCAACAATGCGGCGCAGGTGTGGAACCACAGCTTCTACTGGAAGTGCATGAAGCCGGCGGGGGGCGGATCTCCCGCTGGCGCCCTTGCCGCGGCCATCGATCGTGACTTCGGCTCGTTCGACACCTTCAAGGAGCAGTTCACCAAGGCCGGTGTGACCCTCTTCGGCTCGGGCTGGGTCTGGCTCATCGTGGACCAAGGCACTCTCAAGATCACCCAGACGTCCAATGCCGATCTCCCTCTGAAGCACGGCCAGACAGCGCTGCTGACTATGGATGTGTGGGAGCACGCGTACTACGTCGACTACCGCAATGCACGGCCCAAGTACATCGAGACCTTCCTCACGGAGCTGGTTGACTGGGGGTTCGTCGCGGCCAACTTCGCGGCGGCGTAGGGTCGTATCTCGCAGGGTTCTTCGGGGCGGAGGCCGGCGGCACCGGGCAGGTGCCGCCGGCCTCCGCGTTGCGCACCCGCACCCGCACCCGGCCCTGGGGACGCCGGGTGTAGGTGCCGTCACGTGGGCCCCTTCGGGTCGGTCTCCTGCTAGAATCCCCCGCGTGACCTATGGGTCCGCGGGGCAGTGCGGGCTGGAACCGACGGGAGAGTAGCGCGAAGATCCAGATCCACAGAGAGTTCAGGCGCCGCCGTTGGCGTAGCCGCCGCAGGGCTTGGGCGGCGCGACCGTGAGTGTGGATCTGTGAGCGAGAAGGGGCTGAGCTACCGGCAGATGTCGGTGCTGACCGCACCCACCGTCGGTCTCTCGGTGTGCCTGTCCCTGGTCGCCACATACCTGCCGCTGCTACTCAGCCGCTACACCAACTCCGCGACACTCATCGGCGTGGCCATTGGCGGCGAAGGCCTGTTCGCCCTGGCGATCCCTCTGGTGGTCGGGTCGATGAGCGACCGAGTGTGGACGAGATGGGGAAGGCGGCGACCCTTCATGATCGTCGGTGCGCCCGTCATGGCCGCCGCCATCTTCCTGGCCCCGTTCCAGCCGGGCTACTTCTCGATCGCACTCACAACGTTCGTCTTCTTCGCCGCGTACCACCTGTACTCGGCGCCCTACCAGGCGTTGATCCCCGACCTGTCGCCACTGCATCAACAGGGGCGCGTGCAGGGATTCCAGACGATGATGCGCGGAGCAGGGATGTTCTTGGGCATGGTGGTGGCCGGGTATCTGTTCGAGAGTTGGGAACCGCTGCCGTTCATCCTGGGGGCGTTCCTCATGGTAGGGGTCACCTACATCACGGTGTCGTCCATCGAGGAGAAGCCCACGCCCGTCGATGCGCCCGACGCGGTCGCGGGGTTGTGGTCGAGTCTGGTAGATATCTGGCATACGACCAGGCGCGAGAAGACGATCACCCGGCTCCTGGGCGCGAACTTCCTATGGGAGTCGACCATCCAGGGATTGCGTCCCTTCATCATGCTCTACTTCCTCTACACCTTGGGGACCACTACCAGGATGGGCGCCACCCTGCTGGGGCTGGTGGGCATCGTGTACATCGTAGCGGGGTTGAGCGGTGGCTTCCTGGCAGACCGCTACAGTAGAGAGCGGATCCTGTGGACGGGGCTGTGGATCTACCTCGTCGGGTGTTCGATCGGCTTCTTCGTCCGCGACGTCCGTCTCGGGCTGGTGCTCCTGCCACTCTTCGGCCTGGGCGGCTCCTTGGTGCTCACTCTCCCTTATGCGGTCTTGATGCCGTTGATGCCGCGGGACCGCATCGGCCAGTTCACGGGCTTGTTCTCGGTGTCACGCGGGGCGGCTACGGTCGCGGCCCCGGTGATCTTCGGGGCCGGCATCGACGCGGCCACGGCGGTGCTGGGCAGGGCTTCAGGGTACGCGATCATCTGGCCGCTTGCGGCGGTGGCGATCCTGGTATCACTCGTCCTGTACCGGGCGGTGACATCCTCCCAGCGGGCGGTAGCGGATACCTAGGAGTCGCCGGCGCCGCTTGTTTCGAGAGGCGGCATGGGGGGGAATGTAGACGGGACTTCGGAAGGCGCCACAGCCGCCTTCGCACCACAGAGCCGGAAGGTGTGTTGTGAGATCTACCCCGTCCAGTCCCGAGAGCCTCCCGACTACGGGGATCAGCGCCGCCGGAGGATCCGACCAGGACCTTCGAAGCCCCCTCTCTGAGGACGCGACCGAGCGTGGCCCCCAGTTCACCGCCGCCGAATCACGGGTCTTGACCGCACTCTCGGAAGAACCGCGACTCTCGTTCGCGGTCCTGCGCTCCCGCTCGGCGC
This sequence comes from Thermoleophilia bacterium, assembly GCA_035647995.1. GTDB lineage: Bacteria > Actinomycetota > Thermoleophilia > RBG-16-64-13 > RBG-16-64-13 > JAHJSA01. The sequence goes on from DASRMJ010000068.1 coordinate 4,025, forward strand.
TGCCGCCTGAAGAGCTTCGCACGGCGCTCGACAGTCTCAGGGCTCGGGGATTGGTCACCCGCCTGCACACTCTGGGTGAGAGCTACTCATCGCGCTTCCCGGGGCTCCGTGTCGACGAGTGATCCGCCACCCGGCGAACCGCTCGCGCGGCGTCTTCTGGCCGTGCCGGGCGACGTGTACCGCGGCATCGCCCGAGACGATTGCCTCGGCCTCGCGGCCCAGATAGCCTACTACGGCCTGTTTTCGCTCTTCCCGTTCCTGCTCTTCCTGCGGTCCTTGGTGCGGCATCTCCCAGGAAAGCAGCAGGTGATCCAGTCGACCTTGGACGGATTGGCCGCCCTCGTGACTCCCGAGAGCCGACTCTACGAGATCGTGCGGGACAACATCGTGGAGCAACTCAACGCGGGCAGCCCGACCCTCCTCTCGGTGGGCGCGATCCTCACTCTATGGGGAGCCTCGAGTGCTTTCTCTGTGCTCATCAAGGCTATCAATCGGGCGTATGGCGTGGGAGAGACGCGGTCGTGGCAGAGGAGGCGGCTCCTGGCGCTCGGGCTCACTCTCCTGGCGGCCGTGCTGGTGCCCGCTGGGGTGTCGCTGCTGCTGCTCGGGCCGCGCCTGGGCGATCTGGTCGCAGGAGCCACGTCCGGGGGCGCGCTTCACCTCGCGTGGGTGATCCTACGCTGGCCGGCGGTGTTCGCCCTCCTGGTTGTGCCGATGGGGATCATCTACAGTGTGGCCCCCAATGCTCTGCAGAAGTGGGAATGGGTGGCGCCCGGAGCGTTCTTCGCGGCGGCGGGGATCATAGCGTCGTCGCTCGGGTTCTCCTGGTTCTTGGGACTCAACCTCTTCGAGTTGAGGTGGTTCACCTACGGCGCTATCGGCATGGTCATCGTCATTCTCTTCTGGATGTATCTGGTGGGCCTGGCCGTGCTGGTGGGTGCGGAGGTCAATGACGCGGTCGGCAGGGCGTTGCGCCGCCCGCCGCGCGCCAATGCCAGATCGCAGGCTTCGAAGGTAGCAGAGCGCTAGCCGCCGGCCTCGAGGCGGGCGGCATGGGCAGGATGGGCGGATTGGGGAGGACGGGCAGCCTGGGCAGGGTGGCCACTGCCTCGATGGCTGCGTCAGTGGGCTTTCTTGCGCGCGACGCCGTCTGCGAGCCAAGAGAGCCACGCATCCAGGCCCTCTCCTGTGCGGGACGAGAGGAACATCACCTGAAGCGCCGGGTTCACTCGGCGCATGTTGGCGCGAATGAGGTCGGTGTCGACGTCCAGGTGGGGAAGCAGGTCGGTCTTGGTGACCAACGCCAAGGCGGCCTCGTGGAACATCAGTGGGTACTTGAGGGGCTTGTCCTCGCCCTCGGTCACCGATAGCAGCACGACCTTGGCGTCTTCTCCGATGTCGAACTCGGCGGGACACACGAGGTTGCCCACGTTCTCCACGATCAGGACGTCGAGGGCACGCAGGTCCAGCTTGTCGACGGCGCTCTCGACCAGGGGCGCTGCCAGGTGGCAGTCCCCACCAAAGGGCGCCGTGTTGACCTGGACCACCTGGATGCCGAAGGGAGCGAGGCGGTCGGCGTCGGCGCAGGTCTCGATGTCGCCTTCGATGACAGCCACGCGCAGGCGGCTACCTACGGCGGCGAGGGTGGCTTCGAGGAGGGCCGTCTTGCCGGACCCCGGGGAACTCATAAGGTTGACTGCGAATATGCGGTGCCCACCGAGGAGAGAGCGGATGGCCTCCGCGTGCTGATCGTTCGCGGCCATGAGGTCGTGGTGAAGCGGGATCTCGGTGGGGCCGCGTCCACCCGGTCCGTGCGCATGTCCGCCTCGATGGTGCCTACTGTGCATTCCGGCCGGTCGGGGCAGGCGCCCGCTCCGGTGGGGGGATCCGGCGGCACCTTCTGGCGGTGTGGGGTCGTCAGTCCAGGCCATCGTCGACCTCGATTGCCCGTAGCAGGAGTTCCTTGCCGCGAAGCAGGCGCACGGTTCCGTCGCAGGCCGGGCAGAGGAACCCGATCTCGTGAATCACCCACTGTCGCTCGCACCGATCGCAGTGCACTTCCACCGGGATCTCCTGGATGACCAGACGAGCGCCTTCGACACGCGTGCCGGAGCTCGCGACCTCGAAACAGAAGGAGAGCGCTTCCGGGACCACCGCCCGCAGTGCGCCGACTTCGAGAGTAACCGAGGTGACCCTCGCGCCGGGGGCGAGGTCAACGAGGCAGCGTTCTACCTCTTCGACCACATTGGCGGCCAACGTCATCTCGTGC
>DASRMJ010000069.1:0-3327 GCA_035647995.1 Thermoleophilia bacterium
TACGAGTATACATGGCAGCATTCGTGGAGGCTCCGACCGGCCGCCATCCGGCCGCTGGCCGCGGCGGAGACCCCGCCGGCCGCCAGGCGCGACCCACCTGGCCGTGCGGGCCGGGGTGGAGGCCCCGACCGGCCGGCCTCCGGCCTGCGCCCCGGGGTGGAGGCCCCGCTCACCGCGGGGTGACCGACCTCGGCCTAGCGGGCTGCGGCGGAGACGACCGTGTCAGACGGGGCGGCATCCCCGACCTGAACCGCGGCCGATCCGTTCGTGGGCGGGATCGTGAGGAGGTCGTCCACCAGACGTTCGCACATGGCATACGCGTCGCCCAACTCCACCGAGTCGCGACTGAAGAGCCACTGGAGCACGAGCCCTTCCATCATCCCCACGACCATGCAGGCCACCTTGTGTGCGTCGACCTCCTGGAACTCGCCGGAGCGGATACCGTCGGTGATGGTCCACTCCACGTAGGTGAGCACGGTCTCGTAGATGACCTCCGTGTACCCCTGCACAGCGCGCTCACGCAGGGCCTGCCCCAGGAAGTCGATGAGCACCGTGTAGTACTGGCGCGTGCGCTTCCCGTTGTCGAACAGGTTGCGGAAGTTGAGGCGGAGCCGTTCTCTCGCGGGCAGGTGGGCGCGATAGGCCGACTCCAGGTCGCTGCGCAGCCGCTCGATCATCAGTTGGAGCACGGCCAGGAAGAGCTCATCCTTCTTCGGGAAGTAGTATGAGACCAGGCCCTTGCTCACCTTCGCCTGCACCGCGACCTGATCGAGGGTGGTGTTGTGGAAGCCGTTCTTCAGGATGAGACGCAGCGCAGCGTCGACGATCTCGCCTCGCCTCGTCTCCTCCGTGCTTCGTGCCCGCGCCATCTAGCTGGTCCCCCCTGTGGCCTTTCCATGGAAGTCGGCGATCCCTTCAGACTGACCGACCGTTCAGAGAAGAATACAGGCAGCGAAGGCGCTTGGCCAGACGGTCAGGGCGTCGTCGACCGACCGGCCATATTGCGGGCTCTGGCCTGCAGCGACTCCCACCTGTGATCCACACCCGCCTTGATCTCAGCCGTCTGCGACTCCGAGAGGTGACGGTAGCGCTTCTGCAACTCGAGATAGCGCTCCACGGGGATGCCTTTGGGGCCGTGGTTGATCGTGTAGCGCTCCCCGTCTTCGACCTCGTAGAGGGGGAAGAAGCCGGTATCCACCGCCAGCCGTGACACCCGCACGGCGCCGTCGTCGGCCACGCCCCAGCCATCGAGGCAGGGGGTGAGCACCACGATGAAACGCATGCCCTTCATGTCACGGGCCTTGGCCACCTTGCGTGCCAAGTCGTCGGGGTAGCCCACGGTGGCCGTGGCCACGTAGGGGATACGGTGGGCGGCCATGATCTCGGCGATGTCCTTCTTCTCGCTGGGCTTGCCGCCCGGCGTGGAGCTGGTGACCGCCAGGTAGGGGGTCGACGAACTCTTCTGGGCCCCGGTGTTCATGTAGCCCTCGTTGTCGAGGCACACGTAGACCATGTCCTCATTGCGCTCGGCCGCGCCGGAGAGGGCCTGGAAGCCGATGTCGTAGGTGCCGCCGTCGCCGGCCATCACCAGGACGTTCACGTCGTCCTTGCCCTGGCGCTTCAGGGCCCGCTTGATGCCGGCGGCCGAAGCCGCGCTGGCTTCGAGCGTCGTCTGGTACACCGGGATGCGCATCGAGCTGTACGGCTGCGGCCCGGAGATGATGGCGATGCACGAGGGAGGCACGACGCCGATCGTACGCGGGCCCATGGTGTTCAGCACGTAGCGCACCGCCAGGGCCTCGCCACAACCGGGACAGGCGTTGTGCCCGGAGTTGAACACCTTCTCTTCGCCGAAGTCGTAGGTGCGCTTCGCGGGAGTCCTCATCGTCATCACCTTTGCCACACGGGGCCCGGAACGGGCTCCTCGGTCAGCGCCTTGTCCACCAACTCCACGATCTTCTTGGGAGAGACATTCAGGCCGCCCACCCCGGCCAGGTAGCCGTGGATGGAGGGCGGGTCGGGCATGCCGTAGAGGGCGGCTTTCAGTTCCTGATGAAGCACCCCGCCCACGCCGGGGGAGAAGTTGCGCTCCATGACCACCAGGCGCGGCACACCCGCCACGGCGCGCCGCACGGCCTCGATGGGGAACGGACGGAAGAGCTTGATCTTGAGCAGGCCGATCGGGCGACCGGCGTCCCGTAACATATCCACCGCCACCCGCGCTGAGCCCACCATGGCGCCGAAGGCAACGATCAGCATCTCGGCGTCTTCGGTGCGGTACTCCTCGAGGATGCCGTAGCCGCGACCCATCATCTCCCGGTATTCCGCGTCGGCACGCACGGACGCTTCGACCACGCGGTCCATGGCGTCACCCAGATCCTTGCGGTGACGGCAGAACATCTCCTGGTTCACCACGTTGCCCCACGACTCCCCGATATCGGGGTCGAACCTATGAGGCGGATCGAAGGGCGGCAGATAGGCGTCCACGCGTTCCTGGGAGGGCACGGTCACCGGCTCCAAGGCGTGTGAGATGTAGAAGGCCTCGTGGATCACCATGGCCGGGACCAGAAGCTCCTCAACCACTTTGAAGGCCTGGATCACCGTGTCGAGCGACTCCTGGCCGTTCTCCGTGTAGTACTGGATCCAGCCGGTGTCGCGTTGAGCCAGGCTGTCGGTCTGATCGGGCCAGAAGCCCCAGGGCGATCCGATGGTGCGGTTCACGTTCACCATCACGATGGGCGCCCTCGCCCCCGAGGCGTAGTGGAGCATCTCGTGCATGAGCATGAGTCCCTGAGAGGCGGTAGCCGTGAACACGCGCACCCCGGTGAGCGAGGCCGTGATGCAGGCGGACATGGCTGAGTGCTCGGACTCCGCGGTCATCAGGTCCACGTCGAAGTCTCCCGCCAACTGGAGATCACTGATCTTCTCGGCGATCGGCGTCTGGGGAGTGATGGGGTAGATGGGCACCACTTCGGGGCGAGCGCGCATGGCGCCGTAGGACACGGCGTGGTTGCCCGACAGCAGGAGGCGCGTGTCACCGGCCAGCTGCACCTGGTTGGCCGGAGGGGAGTTCCTCGGGGTCGGCGTCGCAGCCTGCGCGGCGCTCGTGGCGGTCGCGGCGGTCGCGGCGGCCGTGGCCTGCGCGGCGGTTGCGGCGCTCGTGGTGCTCGGCGTGCTCGTGGCACCCTGCTTGCTCGTGGCACCCTGCTTGCTCGTGGTGCTCATCGCGTCACCTGCTCGAGTCGGACGGCACCGCGCGGACACTCGGTCACGCAGAGCCCGCACCCTTTACAGTACTGGTCGAGGACGAAATAGAAGGGGCCGGAG
>DASRMJ010000070.1:0-7218 GCA_035647995.1 Thermoleophilia bacterium
GTCTCGACGATGCTCTCGTTCTCCTCCTTGCTGGGAGCTCCGACCAGTGGGGAGAAGACGCCGGTGGCGATCATCTCGAACGAGATCTCGGCTTCGCGGTCGACCATGAGCGTCGGCAGGCGCGGAACCCTCTCTAGGACCGCGCCGAGAGCGTCGCCCGCGAGCACCCGGTCGATGAGCGCGCCACCCAGAGGCGTCTGAGGCATGCGTGTTTCTCGGGGCGCGTGGGGGTAAGGCGGCGTCACGGGGCGCCCCCGCGAACACGGGCGAAGAGCGGCCAGCATGGAGCGTGCCTCAAACGGCGGTCAGCTCCCGATCCGTGCCGCGTCGCCATGCTATCCTCCCCTTGCGGGCACCGTCCACAGGGTACGATCCGGCGCCAGGCCCTCGGCCATCCCTCCCCGCGTCGCCCGGCGCGGCACCCATGATAGCGAACCCGAGGGCCGCTGTCGCTGTCCTTCGCCCCGGCCGTCCGCCGTTAGAACTCGAGGCGGTTCCGCAACTCCTTCGTCTGCCTCCGGCTCAAAGGCAAGAGGGTCTTGCGATCGTCCGCAAGCCGAAGGCCGAAGGTGTTCGAAGGCAGAGAGATGATCTCGGACACGTGGGAGAGGTTGACGATGTAGCTCCGATGGCAGCGGAAGAACTCCTTAGGATCGAGACGCTCCGCGAGAGATCGCAAGGAGTGGCTGGCTAGGTAGCTTCCTCCCTGCGCCACGACCCTCGTGTAGTCACCCTCCGCCTGGAAATAGTAGATGCGGTGAAGGTCGAGCAGCACGGTCTTGTCGCTACGGTTCACTGCCAGACGTTCCAGACGCGCCGGTCTCTCCTTCGCGGCCCGGGAGGTCACGTCCAGGATGGAGAGCAGGCGGTCGACGGTCTGGTCGATGCGCCGCTCGGTCACGGGCTTTACCAGGTAGTCGAACGCACTCACCTCGAAGGCCCTCACGGCAAACTCCGAGTAGGCGGTGACAAAGACGACGTAGGGGTTGTCGGCGCCGCCGGCAAGTCGGGTCGCCACCTGCATGCCGTCCATGTCGGGCAGGTTGATGTCGAGGAAGACCACGTCGTAGCTCAGGTTCTCAGCGAGCGCGAGCGCCTCTTCGGCGCCTGAGGCCTCCCCGACCACCTTGATCCGGGAGTGGCGGTTGAGGAGGAAGCGCAACTCGGAGCGGGCGGGCGCCTCGTCGTCGACGATGAGCGCCCGGTAAGTCTCCTTCATCGGACTGACTTGGCGAAGCGGAGTCGGCCTCGAGACCCCTCTTGCTGGGTCTCCACTTCGTCAGTCAAGGCCTGGATCACCACGAGAGAGAGGCCGGCGGGGTGATCGCCGCCGCTCAGCCCGTTCGGCCCTACTGTGCCCGCGACCGAGATGGACCAGCGTTCCTCGGCCAGATGGAACTCGACCGTGATGATGCTCGGCTCGGGAGCCACCGCTGCGTCGCGGATGAACAGCGAGCACGCCTCGGTCACGGCCAGCTTGAGGTCGGACGCCGCCTCCTGGTCGAGTCCGAAGCGAGTGGCGAGCGCGGCGATGGTCAGACGAGAGAGGGCCACGTATTCCGGCCGAGCCGGTATCGAGAGCACGATAGGGGTCTCGACTGCGTCCCGGAGATCCAGAGACGCTGCGGTGCCGGTATCTTGATGTTGCATCATGTCAACAATCCTATGCGGTTTCTTCGGTCCACGCCCTTGACCCGGGGGAGGCCGCCGTCGAGATGGCACCGCTCGAGACGCACTGCTCTGTGGCGGAGCCTACCCCCGTGCCTTCGCCCGCTAAACAACCGGCACGCCGCCGGACGAGAGGCCGCGACCCAAGGCTCCCCCGGTCGCCGACCTCTATTTATACCTTCGATTCGGTTCGCAACGCAAACGGTCGAGGCCACGCGGCGCCTCAGGCGGAGGTCGACCCCATGACCACGCGCAGATCCTCCCCGCACGACGCGCACCTTCCGTCGCGCACCCACGCCTGCTCCACCCCACGATCGCCGCGGCGGATCGCGGTGCGTCCGCAGGCCGGACAGTTCGTGTTCCTGCTCGCGTGCCCCGGGACGTTGCCCACATACACGAACTCGAGGCCGGCACTCCTGCCGAACGCGGCGGCCCGCTCCAGCACGGCGATGGGAGTCGGTTTCAGGTAGTTGAGCTCGAAATCCGGCAGGAAGCGGGTCACGTGCCACGGAGTCTTCACACCGAGGTTATAGACGACCCAGGCGGCCATGGCGTTCAGGCTCTCGTCGTCGTCGTTCACGCCGGGGACGATGTTCGAGACCACCTCGACGTGACATCCGTGGAGTCGGACGGCACGAACGGCGGCCTCCATGGCCGGGGCCGGATCCTTGACCTTCGTGAGCCGCGACCACCCGTCCACCCCCGGCGCCTTCAGATCGAACTTGAAGGCGTCCAGGTACGGCGCTACGTAGTCGAGAGCTTCAGATGAGAGGTATCCCGCGGTCACGAACGCCGTGTAGAGCCCGGCCTCTCGAAAGGCCATGGCGACGTCGTGCACGTACTCGATCCACACGGCCGGGTCGTTGTAGGTCCAGGCGACTCCCGCCAGTTTGTGCTTGCGCGCCATCGCAACGGCTTCGTCGGGCAGGAGGGTCGGGAGCCGCGAGAACTCGCCGGCACCCGCACCCGCGTGGGATATCTGCCAGTTGGGGCACCCGGCGCAGAGCACGTTACAGCCCAAGGTTCCAAGGGATAGCGCCCTCGTGCCCGGGTGAAAATGATAGAGCTGCTTCTTCTCGATCTCGTCGGAGACCACCGTCGCCGGACGCCCGTAGACCAGCGACTGCATACGCCCGTCAGTGACGCCACGCACTCGGCACAGGCCCACACCGCCGTTGCGGATGACGCACCGGTGTGGACAGACGGTGCACCGAGCCGAACCTGCGGCGAGAGGCTCCCAGAGGACGGCTTCGGGGCTCACGACGCCTCCGACCCGACGTACGGCCCGGCCGAGAAGCGATGCGGCCCTTCTGGAGCGACTTCGAGTCCTGCGGCAGAGACTCCCGTGGCAGCCGCCCGTGCGGCGGCCTTTCCTGCGGCGGCCGCCCCTGCAGCGCTTCTCCCTGCGCCCACGAGCACGTCGATGCCCCGCGCCACCTCTGCGAGCACGGCCTCGTGGAGCGCCGGGCTCGCGCACGCGAGCACCGACATCTGGTGCGACATATCCGATCCCAGCAGCGGCCGATCGTCGAGACTGCGGCCCGCCGCGTCGGTGACGATACATCCGGCTTCCCGCAGGATGAGGGTCGAGGCCGCCACGTCGTGGGGGGAGTTGTTGAGGACCGCGCCCTTGCCCACCTCACGGAACCGCGCCTCCACCCACGGAGCCAACTCGATCATGCGCGGTCCGACGTCGACGTAGGCGTCGAGTTGCCCCGTCAGGATGCGCGTCATGGAGTACGTAGCGCTGCCGATGTCGAACACGGCGCCATCCACCGACGAGAGATCGATGAGTCCCCCCAGGGCAGTCGCCAGTTCCAGCGCCGGACGGCCCCGGAAGCCTATGGTCCAGAAGAGGCGGGTGAGGTCGGTGTTGCTTGAGATCGACACACACCGCTCCGATCCGTCGGGAGTGGTGATGCGCGCTCCCCCACCACGGACGGCGCTGAACACTCCGCCTTCCTTTATCTCCGCCACGACCCCGTAGACCACATCGGACATCACCGGCCGGTCTGAAGCCCGGGCCGCGGCGACGCTCACGCAGGCGGCTTCGAAACCGGCGGCGGCAGGTCGCGTGCCGTCGATGGGATCGACTATGAGCACGTACTCGGGGGTCGAGCCGCCGAACCTGACGAGCCCCCGGTCCTCGGAGTACACGGCAACGGGCAGGTCTCTCTGCGTCAGGTAGCTCGCGAGGTAGTCCTCGGCCAGCTCGTCGATGGCGAAGGTGGTGTCGCCTCCGGCTGCGCGCCCCGTGAGACCGCGCGAGAAGGCCGAACCGAGGGAGGGCAGGACCACTTCGCGGAGCCCGGAGGCAAGACCATCGACGAGTGCGCGAAGCCAGCCGGGAACGTCGAGGGTGGGGGGTTCGGCCGCGGCTGCGCCGGCGGCCGCTCGACCACCGTCGCCGGTGACCGTCACGTCGTGCCCTCGCGCCGCCGGTCTGGCGGCAAGACGGGCCGGCGCACGCGGAAGGCCGCCCCTAGGTCGGCGGCGACCGACGCGGCGGCGCCCAGGTCGACTCCCGGCAGGTCGACGACGCTGGCCGTGACGTCCAGCCCGGCATCGACGCACTCCCTGATGAAGCGGAGTACCGCCCGGTACGCCTTGGAGAACGTCGGGCGACAGAGGAGATCGTAGGTGAACTCGTCGTGTGCGTTGAGGCTCACCGAGGCGGCCCGGAGACCGGAGTCGGTCAACTCGCGCACGACGTCGCGGCCGGGGTGCAGTAGAGCCGCGTGGCCGTTGGTGTCGAGACGCGTGGGCAGGCGGCGGGTGCCCAACCACTCAACGGATCCCAAGATGACGTCGAGCTGAAGGGTGGGCTCTCCCAACCCGGTGAACACGACCTCCTCCGGAGCCCCATCCAGAAAGGCCAGTTCGAACGCGTGCACGAGATCGGGGACCTCAGGCTCGTCTCCCACCGCCAGACTCAGGTCGTAGCCGTAGATCTCGTCGGTGAACGAAGCCAGGCAGAAGGTGCACGAGGCCGAGCAGCGGCTCGTCAGGTTGACGTAGAGGTTGGGCCCTCCCCAGTAGACGAAGTTCGGCGCCGCGAAGAGCGCAGCGGACGACCCGGAAGCGCGCTTCTCGCTGCGCATGCGTGTGGAATCGATCATGCCCCGGAGTATAGCGTGCCGACCACACGTCGGCAGCAGTAGGCGCTGAATACCGGCCTAACTCGGCCGATCGATAGACTGCCGAACGGGCCTGTGGTATGAATGTAAAGTTGGCCTGGGGTATCAGCGCATGGCGACCACGCGCCCGATCGAACTTCGTGAGGCCGTCTGGCAGCCCCGCGGAAGGCCGAGGGAAGTCTACTAGGGAGGATCACGTTGAAGAGAAGTTGGCTGATAGTGCTCATGTTGCTTGTCGTCGCGCTCGCCGTTCTGCCGCTGACCGCAGGCTGCGGCGGCGACAAGGAGACGACCACCACCACCGCAGCGGCAGCCGGAGACCCGGTGGCCGCGGCCGACGCGGCGATCGCCGCAATCACCAAGTCCGACGCCATCGAGATGCCGCCGACACTCGAGGCGGGCAAGTTGCAGGCCGGTTCCGACACGTCCTTCGCCCCCTTCGAGTTCTCAGATGAGAAGGGCGGATACATCGGGTTCGACGTCGACCTCGTCACGGCCATCGCCAAGAAGATCGGCCTTGAAGCCGCCGTCGTGGCCACCGCCTGGGACGGGATCATCCCGAACCTGGTCGCCGACCGGTACGACATCATCATGTCGGCCATGACCATCACCGAGGAACGGCAGCAGCAGATCGACTTCACCGACGGCTACATCGACACCAACCTTGCCATCACCACCAAGGTCGACGCGCCGATCGCTGACGCCGCGGGCCTCGAAGGCAAGATAGTGGGCGTGCAGGTGGACACCACCGGCCAGTTCGAAGTGGAGAAGGTCGCCGGAGTCAAGGAGATCAAGAAGTACGAGAACAGCATCGCCGCCATCCAGGACCTCCTGGCCGGCCGCATCGACGCGGTCGTGAACGACTCCCCGGTGAACGCCTACTACACTCGGGACAAGCCTGAGTTCGGCAACACCGGCAAAATCGGTTCCGACGACAAGTACGGATATGGCATCAAGAAGGAGAGCTCAGTACTCCGTGACGCCATGAACGCCGCTTTGGCCGAACTGAAGGCCGACGGCACGTACGACCTGATCTACGCAAAGTGGTTCGGCGGCGACAAGTAGCGCCACGGACTGATGGCTAGAGGGACTCCGGATCGGGGCCGGGACGCAAGTCCCGGCCCCGATCGCTTTCTGCCGACCACACCAGTTCGTCGACACCCGCGAACGGCTGTGGTATCAATACAGGCCGGACTCCGGAACAGACCCGATCGGGATGCGCTATGCGACAAGACCGCCGCAGACCGACGTATGAAGGGGGAACACAGTGGAATCGCTGCTGAACGGGTTCGAGGCATTCCAGCGCTACTACCTCAACTGGCAGATCATCAAGGAAACGACCCCGCTGCTCCTCAAGACCCTGCCGATCGTAGGCGAACTGCTGGTCCTGAGCATGTTCTTCGCGTTCCTCCTGGGGCTCATCCTCTCGCTGATGAGGCTCTCCCGGGTCCGCGTCTTCCGGTGGTTCGCGGGCGCCTACGTGGACTTCTTCCGCGGCCTACCGCTGCTGCTCAACTTCGTGTTCGTCTACTCCGGTCTGGCCATCGTGGGAGCGGCTTCCGGGCTGCGGTTCCTGATCCTGCCTTCGATACCGGCGGCCGTCCTCTCGCTCTCGACCACCTACGCCGCGTACTCGGCTGAGGTGTTCCGGGCGGGCATCGAATCCATCCACCGCGGTCAGATGGAGGCCGCGCGCTCGTTGGGAATGACATACCCGCAGTCGATGCGCTACGTCGTGCTGCCGCAGGCCATCAAGGTGGTGATCCCGCCGCTGACCAACGAGTTCATCGCCCTCATCAAGGACACGTCGCTCGCATCGGTCATCTCGGTTCAGGAACTGCTCTTCACGGCAAAGGAGAAGATGGGGGTGGTGGCCAACCCGACCCCCCTCATGGTGGCGGCCTTCGTGTATGTGCTCTTCACCATCCCGCTGATCCGGTTGGCCTCGCGCCTCGAGAAGAAGCGGGAGGGGAGTTCCAAAGGAGCCAAGCCCACAGATGGTTCCACCGGCAAGACGTCCGCGCCTGTGCTCACCGACGTCGCGACCCAGCTCCCGAAAGGCGGAGGTCTAGGATGAGCTCCGAGGTCATGATCGAACTGAAGGGCGTGCACAAGAACTACGGGACCCTCGAGGTGCTGCGGGGCATCGATCTGCAGATCACCAAGAGCGAGGTGGTCGTGGTGATCGGGCCGTCCGGCTCGGGGAAGTCCACGATGCTCCGCTGCATGAACGCCCTCGAGCCGATCCAGAAGGGCACTATCATCATCGAGGGCATCGACATCACCAACCCGAAGACGAACGTAAACAAGGTGCGCCAAAAGATCGGGATGGTCTTCCAGAGCTTCAACCTCTTCCCGCACAAGTCGGCGATCGAGAACGTGATGCTGGCCCCGCTCAAAGTGCTGAAGAAGT
>DASRMJ010000071.1:0-5634 GCA_035647995.1 Thermoleophilia bacterium
GCCACGACGTCGAGGGGCGTGAGAAAGTGAAGAGCCACGAGCACGAGGCCCGCGATGGTGATGCGGCCGAGGAAGGCTCCCACAGAGAGGAGTGCCGCCGTGCTGCTCGCCCGCTCCGATAGCCACAACTGCGAACGAGACGAGGCGAGATAGTACAGCACAGCCATGAGGATCCCAACAGCTACGGATGCCAGCGTCAGCGCCAGTTCGTTCCTCCAGCTTCCTTCGTTCGTCGCCGTCAGCGAGGCTGTTCAGTCGTCGTGCTTCTCGTCTTCGTCGGGCTCTTGCTCAGCATGACTCACGGAAGTGAGCATGCGGATCATGTAGATGAAACCCAAGGCCGCCCCGACGAACACGCCCCCAACCATCAGCCAAGGGTCCGTGTGCAACAGGCGATCGAGCAGATACCCGCCGCCCGTGAACACAAGCACATACGAGACGAGAGTGAACCCGATGCCACTTACCTGCGAGAGGTCCCGCAGGGGTTCCTTGCTCATCTCAAGAGCCGCCTCATTATAGGCAGTGACGCCCCGCTTGGCAAGAATGTCACGAAGTCTTTTCCCCTTCCGTGTGCCGTTCACCCGGCGAATCGGACCGTTCGCCCCCGATTCCGTCTCGACCAGGGGGACCGGCGGCCGGTGGCGATGCGGGTGGGCGATCCAGCGCCCGCTCGGCGGGCGGTGGCGATGCGGGTGGACGATCCGGCGCTTCCTTGGACGGGCGCCCGCCTGCCGGCGGGCGGGTCGCGCCGCCGAGCAACTGGGTCACCTTGTGCCACCGCAGGATCTCGAGCTTGTACGCGAGGGCCAGCGATACGATCCCGGCGACGGCTCCCAGCACCCCGGTCACCCATTTCGGCGCGAACCGCATCGCCAGGGCGACCGCACTCATGAGACCCGACCACGCATAGATGATGGCCACCGTCTGCCGCTGAGAGTAGCCGAGGTTCGAGAAGCGGTGGTGCAGGTGGCCTCGATCGGCGAGGTAGACGGGCCGGCGGTTCTTGACCCTGCGCAGGATGGCGAAGCCCGTGTCGAAGATGGGGATGCCGAGCACCAGCAGGGGGATGACCAAGGCCACGGTGGCCACTCCCTTGAGAAAGCCCTGCAGCGTTATCGCCGCCAGAAGGAAGCCCAGAAGCAGCGAACCGGAATCCCCCATGAATATGCGGGCCGGATGGAAGTTGTGCCGCAGGAAGCCGAGGGTGGAGCCGGCCACGGCCGCCGCCAGGATACCCATGTCGTAGCGGCCCAGCGAGACGGCGATGATGGCGAAGGTCACGGAGCTTATGGCGCACACCCCCGCGGCCAGACCATCCATGCCGTCGATGAAGTTGACGATGTTCATCAACGCCACCACCCAGATGATCGTGAAGGGGATACCCACCCAACCCAGCACGAGGATGCCCAGACCGGGGATCGTGAGTGTGTCCACCCGAACGCCGTAGACGACCAGGATGGCGGCCACGCAGACCTGCAGACCCAACTTCACCAGGGGTCGAATACCGCGCACGTCGTCGACGACACCCACCAAGGTGATGAGCAAGGCGCCGATCAGCACCCCACGCACCGCGCCCTCGTTCGTGAGCAACAGCAGGCTGGGGATCATGACCCCGAAGAAGATGGCCACCCCTCCCAGCCGTGGGGTGGGGACGGAGTGGATCTTCCGTGCCTCAGGCTTGTCCATGGCGCCGAATCTCCGCGCCAACCTACCGGCCACGGGAGTGACCACGAGGGCGACCACGAGGGCGAGGGCGAACCCCGCGAACACGCCGTAGGTATCGGCGAAGAATCCGCTCACGACGCCCGTTCCCCGCCGATCTCCCGCAGCGCCGTCCCCGCTTCCGTGAATACCTCCATGGCCAGGTCGTCAGGGTAGGGACCGGCGAAGTGCACTGCGACGATGCCCGCGTTCACGAGCATCTTGGCGCACACCACGCAGGGCTGGTGAGTGCAGTAGATCTCGGCGCCGGCGATCTCCACCCCGTGGAAGGCGGCCTGGATGATGGCGTTCTGCTCGGCGTGGAGCCCGCGACAGAGCTCGTGGCGCTCACCCGACGGCACCCCCGCCTCGGCACGCATGCAGCCCCGCTCGTCGCAGTGACGCAGGCCGCGGGCGGCTCCGTTGTATCCGGTGGTGAGTATCTGCCTGTTCTTGACCAGCACGGCGCCCACGTGGCGCCGCGTGCACGTCGACCGGGTGGCCACCACCCGGGCGATCTCCATAAAGTAGTCGTCCCAGCTGGGACGCATGCTCACTCCCCTGGGCCGGGGTCCGCCGTCCGTCAGCGCGTCCCGAACAGCCGGTCGCCGGCGTCACCCAAGCCGGGCAGGATGTAGCCGATGTCGTTCAGGCCGCGATCGATGGCCGCGACGACGATGGGTACGTCGGGGTGCTTGCGGTGGACGGCGGCGATGCCCTCGGGCGCGGCCACGATCGACAGCAACTTGATGTCGGCGGCACCCTTCTCCTTCATGAGGGAGATCGCATGAGACGCGCTCCCTCCGGTCGCGAGCATGGGATCGAGCACGAGCACCAGGCGCTCCGCCATCTTGCCGGGCACCTTGCAGTAGTACTGCACAGGCTCGAGCGACTCGTGATCACGATAGATGCCCACGAAGCCCACCCGCGCCGCCGGCAAGAGATTGGTGATGCCCTCGACCATGCCGAGGCCCGCTCTGAGGATGGGGATAACAGCTACCTTCTTCCCCTTGATGACTTTCGCGGTGGTCTCCTCGAGAGGGGTGCGGATGGTCACCTCTTCGAGTTCCATGTCCTTGGTGGCCTCGTAGCACAGTAGCGTGGAGATCTCAGCCACCAGCTCGCGGAAGCGTTTGGTCTCGGTGGTCTCGTCGCGCAGGTAGCTGAGCTTGTGCGCGATGAGCGGGTGGTCCACCAGCGTGACGTTCTTCATCGGATCCTTCATCGACTCCTGTCCCTCCTCGTCGTGCATCGAGCCCTCCAACGTCGAGCCCTCAAACGTCAAGCCCTCCAACGAGGGCGATTCAGCCGAGCGTCTGGTAGAGCGGATGGGCGGCGGTCAGCGCCCGGCCCCGGGCCAGCAACAAGGCCAGCCTCTCTTCAGTGGGCGCTTGCGTAAGGGTCTCGGCGATGATCCTGCCCACCTCGCGGATCTCCTCCGTCCCGAAACCGCGGGTGGTCATGGCGGGAGTGCCCACGCGGAGACCCGACGTGACCGTCGGCGGGCGGCGATCACCGGGAACGCTGTTCTTGTTGGCCGTGATGCCGACCCGAGCAAGCAGGTTCTCGGCCGCCTTCCCTGTCATCTCGCTGCCGTTGAAGTCGATGAGCATCAGATGGTTGTCCGTGCCGCCGGAGACCAATCTCAGGCCGCCGGACTGCAGCTCCTCGGCCAACGCGCGCGCGTTCGCGACCGTGCGCTGCTGGCACTCCCGGAACTCCTCGGTGCCGGCCAGGTTGAAGCAGACGGCCTTGCCGGCGATGACGTGTTCGAGGGGGCCGCCCTGAAGCCCCGGGAACACGGACTTGTCGAGATGCGCCGCATCGACCGAGCGACAAAAGACGGTGCCGCCCCTCGGTCCCCCGAGCGTCTTGTGCGTGGTCGTGGTGATCCACTCTGCCAGCCCGAAGGGCGACATGTGCACTCCTGCCGCCACGAGGCCGGCGATATGCGCCATGTCGACCATGAGTTGCGCCCCGACCTCGTCGGCTATCTGCCTGAAGGCGGCGAAATCGATCTCACGGGGGTACGCACTCGCCCCGGCCACGATCAGCTTCGGCCGGAACTCGCGCGCCATCTCGCGCACCTGGTCGTAGTCGATGCGCCCGGTGTCCTCGCGCAGGCAGTAGTGGTGGAAGATGTACTCCCGGCCCGAGAAGTTGATCTTCATGCCGTGGGTGAGGTGCCCGCCGTGTTCGAGTCGCATGGCGAGGACGACATCCCCGTGTTCGAGCGCGGACACGTAGGCGGCGTGGTTGGCCTGAGACCCGGAGTGGGGCTGCACATTCGCGTGCTCGGCGCCGAACAGGGCCTTGGCCCGCTCGATGGCCAGCGTCTCGACTTGGTCCACCACCTCGCAACCGCCGTAGTAGCGCTTGCCCGGCAAACCCTCGGCGTACTTGTTGGTGAGCACGCTGCCGACCGCCTGCAGCACCGAGACCGGAGTGAAGTTCTCAGACGCTATGAGCTCTATGTTTTCCTGCTGCCGCCTGAGCTCACGGTTCACCAGCGCGGCGATCACCGGATCGGCCTGCTCCAGGGTCTGCTCCGAATACCCCGCCGCGGGGGGGACGTGATCCACCTCAGCATTCCTCCTGTCGTGAAACGGCGGACGCCGGTCCGACGCCGCTTGTTCGTCGTATCTCGATCAGTCGCTCCCGTCAGGGTGCATGACCATGTCCACGCGCCGCTGATGTCGACCGCCTTCGAACCCCTGCTCCAACCATGTCCTCAGGATCTCGATCGCTGCCCCGGGGCCCACGACGCGGCCGCCCATACACAGCACGTTGGCGTCATTGTGGGCACGGGCCATGCGCGCCGAGAACGACTCGCTCACGCTCGCGGCGCGTACGCCACGGAAGCGGTTGGCGGTCATCGCCATGCCCAGGCCGGTGCCACACAGCAGCAACCCCCTGTCGGCGTCACCGTCGCGCACCGCCCGCGCCACGCGGGCCGCGAACAACGGGTAGTCGACACTCTCCGGGCCGTCCGTGCCGAAATCGGTGATCTCGTGGCCCTGACGTTCTAACTCGGCCACCAGAGGAGCCTTCAAAGGTAGGCCGGCATGATCACAACCGACGGCGTAGCGCATGAGCCTCTTCCCCTTTCGATGCCGCTGGAAAGCATAGCAGAAAGGACCCTACCGGCGCCGCGTTGCGGAGGCCTCGCCCGCAGCCAACTACCGCGACCGCGGGAGCCGCAGACCACCCCGAGAGCGGACATTCTGGCTGCTGCCGCGGCCGCCCGCCCCCCGATCAGAACAGCGACTCCTGGGGGGACGCCCCCGGTGCCCCGCTCCCATGCCATCCGAAACGGCGCAGATCGATACGCCCGTCGGCTCCGGGCACCACGCCCTCGAGCCCGAGGCGCTTCCACTGCTCCTCGCGGCCCTCCCCCTCACGCACACTCACCTCTCCACGGGCGTTCACCACCCGGTGCCACGGAACATCTTCAGGGCAACGTGCCATCGCGGCCCCCACCCAGCGCGCCCCGAAGGCAGCATACGTGGTCTCGAGAACCCCGGCCGGCACGGGCAACAGGTGGGCTACCGTCCCGTAGGTGGTCACCCTTCCAGGAGGCACCTGCTTCACGACCTCCCATACGCTCAGGTCGAAGTCGAGGCGGTCGGGGGGCGAGGTGAGGGGCGTCACGACCGACCCTCGCCCTTGGGGCCGCTCTCCGCGGCGGCCTCGGCCGCTGCTGCGCCGTCGACGTCGGCCCCCCCCGCTGCAGCCGCCGCCGCCACCAATCGTAGGACCTCACCTGCCGGAACGGCGCCTTCCCTCAAGACGAGGGCGTTCGTGCCGTCTGCCAGGGGTCGAAGATCGACGACGGTGGACGCAAGGCCGCCGCCGGCTGCGCCGCCGGCGAACGCCGCGGCGCAGCCGCCGAGGAGAGCGGGATCGACCCCGGCTGCGTCGGCGACGACGGAC
>DASRMJ010000072.1:0-2768 GCA_035647995.1 Thermoleophilia bacterium
CTTCAGAACGGGCTGAAGAACCTGCAGCGTATCTCGGAGGTGCTCGACGAAGCTATCGTGGTGGGAGGTGTCACGGCGCACAGCGCGATGCCCCTTGGGCCCAACGTCATCAAGTACAACGGTGGCCTGGGCGGTATCAGTATCGGCCGTTACGACGGGATGGAGGATCCCGGTCTGCAGCGTGTGATCGACGCCTTCACGGCGGCTGGAATCCCCACCAACCGCATCGCCGGAGACGTCCGCATCCCCATCTGGCGCAAGCTGCTGGCCAACGTATCGTGTAACGCGGTCGCGGCGCTGACGGGGTTCACAGGACGTCAGCTGGTGGAGTTCCAGCCCACCAACGACCTCATCCGAGCGCTGGCGGAAGAGACTGCCGAAGTCGCTCGCGCCCAAGGATTCGATTTCGCCGAGCTGGAGTTCGCGGGGGATTTCGCCATCAAGGCGCTGAGCGGGGTGGGCGACAACAAGATCTCCATGCTTCAGGATGTGGAGGCCGGGCGGCGCACTGAGATCGACACGCTGAACCTGGCGGTGGTGGAACGGGGCGAGGTGTATGGCGTCGACACTCCACTCAACTGGATGATTGGTATCCTGATACAGGCGCTGGAGCAGCGCATGCGTTTCGAGCGCGAGGCCGGCGTGACCGCCCCGGCAACCGACAAGAAGAGGAGCACACAGGAGTGAACATAGCCGACGCCCTCGACCGTAACGCTATCTTCTTCCCTGACCACGAGGCGCTTGTCGATAGCGCGCGTCGCTGGACGTATGGACAGTTCCACCGGGACGCGGGCCGCTTGGCTCACGCCCTCATCGACCTCGGTGTCCAGAAGGGCGACCGCGTCTGTCTGTTCACGGGCAACAGCGCTGAGTTCGCCATCGCCTTCTATGGGATCCTGAAAGTGGGGGCGATCGTCGTCTCCATCTCGTCCATGTCCCGGAAGCGCGAGGTGGAGTACATGACCAATAACTGCGAAGCCGAGGTCATGATCGCCGGCTGGGATTATGCGGACGAGTTGCCCGATCGGGCCGACATACCGCGCGTGCGACAGGTGGTCGTCGTGGCGCCGACCGGCTCCGCCGACGGCTCCGACCGTAGCGGCACCGGCGACGGCTCGGACGTCCCGGTCTTGCCCACCGGGGTCGATCACAGCTTCTGGCCACTCATGGATGGGCGCGAGGATCCTTTTCCCACCGTCTACACCGACCGTGAAGACGGCGCTGAGATCATCTACACCTCGGGCACCACCGGCAGGCCCAAAGGGGTCGTGCTCACGCACGACAACGTGGTCTCCAACACGTATTCGACCATGTACGAGGCCGGCGTGAGTCGAGACGATAGAGCCGTGTGTTTCCTCCCGATGTACCATTCCTTCGCTCAGAACTTCATCTTCAACAGCACTGTCCGTGCCGGAGCCACTCTCATCATCCTTCCGAAGTTCGAGGCGGAGAACACGCTGCGGGTCATGGCCGAGGAGAGGGTCACACGTTGGCACGCGGTCCCCACCATCTACATCTTGGTGCTGGGCATGCCCGAAGCGGAGGAGGCCTTCCGGAGCGTGACCTTCTGCTTCTCGGCTGCATCGACCATGCCTCAGGAAGTGGCGCGCCAGTGGTACGACCGATTCGGCCTCAAGATCAACGAAGGCTACGGGCTCACCGAGTCCACTCCGTCCGCCGTGTACAACCACACGGTGCGACACAAGCCCGGGACAGTCGGCACTCCTATCATGAACGTTGAGGTGCAGATCTGGGATGCCGACTGCAACGTTCTCCCTGTGGGTTCCGTGGGTGAGATCGTGCTCAAGGGTCCCAACGTCATGAAGGGTTACTACAACGACCCGGTGGCGACGGCAGAGTCGCTGGTCGACGGCTGGCTGAGGACAGGCGACGTCGGCGTCCTCGACGAAGAGGGCTACCTCTCCATCGTCGACCGCATAAAGGACATGGTCAACTCGGCCGGCCTGAAGATCTGGCCGCGTGAGGTGGAGGAAGTGCTCTACACGCACGAGGCGATCAAGGAGTGCGCCGTGATCGGCGTCGCCGACCCCCTCTTTGGCGAGAACGTGAAGGCCTGTATCGTACTGCGCTCGGGTGCGACGCTGTGCGCGGACGACGTGGTGGTCTTCTGCAAGGAGCGTCTCTCCAGCTACAAGGCGCCCAAGATCGTGGAGTTCATGGAGTCTCTGCCCAAGAGCGCTACCGGCAAGATCCTCAAGACGGAACTGCGGAAGATGTCCGAGGGATCGGAGTGATCGGGAGGGATGGCGAGGTGGCGTCTGCCGCGCGTGCGAGTGCCAGAGGCTCCGCCCACGGCTCGGCCGGTGCCGGCGCTGCGGCGCTGGAACGCCTGCGGACGGTGGGCGTCGATCCGCTCTCCGAGCTCGCCGCCGTCAAGGAGCGCACCGGCCTCATGGCTGTGGGCTACTTCGATAGCTACCTGCCGGAAGAGCTGATCATGGCCCACGGGCTCGTTCCCTACCGGGTCACGGTGAGCGGCCGGGACGACGTGCGCTCCAGCGAGTTCATACAGGGCTACGCCTGTCCCGCGGCGCGTGACCTTCTGGAGCAGGCTTTGCGCGGTGATCTCTCACTGTTGGATGGCGTGTTGTTCACGCGCTACTGCGACTCTCTCCGCGGCGTCTTCGCGGTGTGGGATTCGGAGAAGCTCTCGCCCTTCGTCGACTTCGTGCGGTATCCCACGGTGGTGGACACATCGACGGCTGTCGGCTACCTGGCGCGGGAACTGCAGGAGGTATCGGTTCGGA
>DASRMJ010000073.1:0-6048 GCA_035647995.1 Thermoleophilia bacterium
CTCCCCCGCAGCTGCACCCGCCGCTGCACCCGCGGCCGCAGCCGCACCCGCGGGCGCCCCTCCCGTCCGCGCCGCGCTGGTCACCGGAGCGAGTTCCGGCCTTGGCAGGGCCATTGCGTTCGAGCTGGCCGCCAACGGGTATCGGGTCATGCTCGCAGGCCGTGACCGCTCGCGCACCGAGCAAGCGGCGGATTCCGTCGCGGAGGCCGGGGGCACCGCGCACGTGTGGCTGGGCGACCTGTCCGGCCCCGCGGCGTGCCAAGATGTCGTGGCGCGCGCGGTGGAAGTCATGGGGCGGCTCGATCTCCTGGTGAACTGCGCCGGCCTGATCTATCGTGCCACCGCGGAGCAGACCACCGACGAAGAGTGGCGCCACACGATGTCCGTGAACGTCGACGCCGTCTTCTACACCAGCCGGGCCGCCATCCCGGTCATGCGTGCTCAGGGTCGGGGAGCGATCGTGAACGTGGCCTCTGATTGGGGGCTGGTCGGCGGGGAGTTGGCTGTGGCCTACTGCGCCAGCAAGGGTGCCGTCGTGCTGATGACCAAGGCCATGGCTCTCGATCACGCCCGCGAAGGCATACGCGTGAACGCCGTCTGCCCGGGCGACTGCGACACGCCCATGCTCGACACCGAGGCCGCGCAGCGGGGCGTGGATCCCTTGGAGTCGCGGGGGGAGGCCGGCGAGGCCGTCCCGGTAGGTCGGATCGGCTGGCCGGAAGAGGTGGCGAAGCTCGTGGCCTACCTTGCTTCCGACGCCGCGGCCTTCATCACGGGAGCGGCCATCCCCATCGATGGGGGCAACACGGCGGGCTGACCCGTGGGCGTCGGTCCTGAGATGGGCCTGCCCTATCGTCCGGTAAGAGAACCTCGCTCCTGCGGATCGAGCAGGCAGCCCTGAACGCATATGGGGGCGCAGTCGGCGTCGCAGGGTTCCATGTGCACCGTGAGACTGGTGCCGGGGAACCGGTCGCGGACCGCGTCCTCGATCTTCTGCGAGATCTCGTGCGCTTGGTCAAGGTGGGTGCTGCTGTCCAGCAAGACGTGCACGTCGACGAAGCGCGTGTTGCCGGCCCGGCGTGTGCGCAGCTTGTGGTATCCACGGATGCTGGGCTTGAGATCGGCGAGGTGGGCCCGTATCCAGATCTCCT
This sequence comes from Thermoleophilia bacterium, assembly GCA_035647995.1. Classification (GTDB taxonomy): domain Bacteria; phylum Actinomycetota; class Thermoleophilia; order RBG-16-64-13; family RBG-16-64-13; genus JAHJSA01. The sequence continues at coordinate 1,152 of DASRMJ010000073.1, forward strand.
CGTCGGCGAGGCTCGAGTCCATCAGATCGCGGGTCGCATCCGTTGTGAGACGGTACGCCGCCCGCACGATCAGCAGGGCGACCACTATGCCGGCCATCGGATCGATCCAGTCCAAGTCCAGAGCGGGGAAGACGCGCTGGCCCACGACGATCAGCGCCAGGCCGCCCATGACGCCGGCCGAGGTGAACACGTCGGTGCGGAGATGCCAGCCGTCTGCCTGCAGAGCGACGGAGGCGGTCTCCTTGCCCACTCTGAACAGCATGCGCGAGACCCAGAGGTTGGCGACCGCGGAGAGCAGCATGATGCCCACGCCCCAGCCGATGGTCTCGAGTGGTTCCGGGTGGCGCAGCTTGCCGACGGCTTCGAAGATGATCCAGCCGGCGGCCACGAATATGAGAAGGGCTTCGGCCACCCCCGAGATGTTCTCCACCTTCCCGTGGCCGAAGGGGTGCTCTTCGTCGGCCGGGCGGCCGGACCGCCGCACCGCGAAGAGAGCGATGACCGACGCGATGAGGTCGATGCCCGAGTGGATAGCCTCGGAGAGCACGCCCACAGACCCGATGGCGATACCCACGAGCAACTTGAGCAGCGTCAGCGTCGTGTTCGAGGCCACCGAGATCAACGCTGCCCGCGTCTTGCGACCCTGCGTTTCCACGCTCTGCACCTTTCGACAAGAAGCCCCATGGGAGGCAGTCCCACGGGGGCCCAAGGGTTCCGTTGCCCCGAAGGGCCCGGCGCGCGCTGCGGATGGTCCGGGCGCCGCCTGTTCTGTGGCTTCGAGCAAGTATAGCCGTCGTGTTCCGGCCGGCCAAGCGTCGCGCCGGCTCGGTCGGGGGTTGACCACCCCGAGCCCACCTGCTATGAATCGAGGCGACCCCTACATCAAGGAGGACAGGTTGTGATCGTCACCACCAAGGAGCTCTTCGCGGCTGCTTACAGAAAGTACGCCATCGGAGCGTACAACATCAACAACCTGGAACAGGCCATGGGACTCTTCCGTGGCAATCTGGATTCTCAGGCACCCTTCATCATCCAGATCTCGAAGGGCGCCCGATCGTACACCGACAAGCGCATGCTCGAAGGCATCATCCGGGCGGCGGACGAGGTGTTCCCCGAGGCCATCTTCGCCGTGCATCTGGATCACGGTGACCATGCAGCGTGCATCGACTGCATCGAAAGCGGCTTCTACTCGAGCGTCATGATCGATGCCTCGAGCCAGCCTCTCGCCGAGAACATCCGCATCACCAGGGAGATCGTGGAGGCCGCCCACGCCAAGGGCATCGTGGTCGAGGCGGAACTCGGCCAGCTGGGTGGAGTCGAGGAACACGTGCAGGTGGAGGAGAAGAACGCCCACCTCACCGATCCCGCGGATGCCAAGGCCTTCGTCGAAGGCTCGGGATGCGACAGCCTTGCCGTTGCCATCGGCACGAGCCATGGGGCCTACAAGTTCTCAGGCGCTCAGGCTCTACGACTCGACGTCCTGGCCGAGATCCAGAAGCGCCTTCCCGGGTTCCCGCTGGTCATGCATGGCTCGTCGTCGGTGCCTCAGGAGGAAGTGCAGCGCATCAACGACGCCGGCGGAGCCATGAAGGGCGCCAAAGGTGTGAACGAGGATGAGTTCACCAAAGCGGTGCCTCTGGGCGTGACCAAGGTGAACATCGACACCGACGGGCGTCTGGTATGGACCCGCGTGCATCGGGAGTTCTTCCTGGATAGGCCCGAGAAGTTCGATCTGCGCGACCCCGGGACGATTTTCATGGCGGAGTACGCCAAGTTCATCGCCCACAAGAACGTGAAACTGGGGTCGGCCGGTCGCCTCGAAGAGGTGCGGAAGGTGGTCTCCTAGTTCGGCCGGCGCTGGCCGGCGCTGGCGGCGCTCCCGGCCGGGTCCGCGGCCTGGCTCAACTCTCCCTGAGCCAGGCCTGCAACGCGTCGAGCGCATCCAGCACGTTACCGCAGTAGGCCCGAAGAAAGTCCGTGCCGAGTTCGAGTCGGCTCTCCACGTGTTCGGCGCCCGCGAGGGCTCGGGCGCCGTCGAAGTCCACGTAGGCGAGGCGGGCGGTGAGTTCCTCCAAGGGTCTGCCGAAGTCCGCGCCCGGGAGCAGAGCCACTCCCGTGTCTGCGAGGAGTCTGTTGCAGAGGTCGGCACCGGTGTCGATGCCTCTCTCGCGAAGGCGGTCCCGGAGGGGTCCGAAGTCGGGGAAGAGGTAGAAACCCCCTTGCGGCTCGGGCACACCTAACCCGCTCTCCACGAGTCTGCGGTGACAGTGGCGGCCCAGTGCGCTCAGAATGCGCCGGGATTGCCATAGGTACTCTTGGATCTCGGTGCCGCCCTGATACGCGCGCACCGCGGCGAACTGGATGGGGGCGCTGGTGCTGGTGAACGTCTCGCTCGCCACCACTGCCATGGCTTCGAGTAGCCACCGAAGCTGGCGGGGGAACGCGAAGGTGCCGAGCCGCCAGCCGCCCGCCCCGCACCACTTGCTGAGTCCGCCGCTGATGATGGTGCCTTCGGGGTAGTAGCGCGCGATGGACACGTGAGCACCCTGGTGGTTGAGTTCCCCGTAGATCTCGTCTGAGAGCAACACCACGCGGTATCGCCGGGCCACCTCGGCCAGGGCCTCCAACTCTTCGGCCGAGTACGTGGTTCCGGTGGGATTCGAGGGGTAGTTGAGCACGAGGATGCGTGGGCGACCCGGGTCCGCACGACAGATGAGGTCGAGATCCTCGGGCATGATCCGCCAAGCGTTGACGGCACGCGCGGGCACCCAGCGGATCGGTCGGCCGATGATGCGTGCCTGGGGCGCGTACGAGACCCAGCTCGGGGTGGGGATCACCAAGTCCCCGTAGTACACGAGTTGAAGGATGAACATGAGTTCCTTGGAGCCGGGGCCCACGAGAACGTCCGGACCTGTGCACTCGAGGGACTTCGTGTCGCGATGGTAGTCGGCGACCGCGTCGCGAAGTTCTCTCTGCCCGCGCACGGGCAGATAATCCTTCTCGTGTGCGTGGTTGCGGAGTTCCTCGACCACACAGCGGGGCACGGGGAAGGGCGACTGGCCCAGCCCCAGCTTGAAGACTCGCCGACCCTCTCGCCGCAGCTGCGCACTCCGTTCGTTGATGGCGAGGGTGGCCGACATGCCCAACCCGCGGACGTTGAGGTTGAGGTGGACCTCAGGGATGTGCGTTCCGTCGTGAGCACGGTCGCGCTGTGCCATGATGGGCTCCTCGTCTGGGGACGTCATTCGTCCGGCCAATCACGTCGGCGTGACTGCTTGAGCCTACCGCGCACCCGCTTGTCCTCGATGCGCTTTCGGGTGACACTCCGGGGCGGGTGGGTGTCGCGCCTCTCGGGTTGTTCGTAGAGGGCATCGGCCAGTATGCGGGCCAGTCTCTCACGCGCCGCCTGACGGTTCGCGCTCTGCGATCGAGATTGCTGCGAGACCACCCGCAACACCCCATCGGAGCCGATTCGCGAGGCCAGGCGTTCTTTGATCAGAGCCATCTGCTCGGGCGCGAGCGCCGAGGATGTCTCCGGTTCGAAGAGAAGGGTCACCCGGGTGTTCACCTTGTTCACGTTCTGTCCCCCGGGACCTCCGCTCCGCGAGAATGTGAAGCGGATCTCTCGCGCGGGGATGACCAGGTCGTCTGAGACGACGATGTCGTCGGTGGAAGGTCGTCGGTCGAGCCCGGCTTCGGAGGATGGCAGCACCATGCTCCAACCATAGCTGATGCGGTCGCGGGGAGCCAGTTGGACAGCCAACGGCGGCCGGCCTTTGTCCGCTGGTCCATTGGTGCGCGCCGTGGTCGCGGGTATAGTCTGGCTCACGCCTGACAGGTTTCCGGCGCGGGGTCGAGTGTGACGCGGGCGCGGCGGGTGCCGCGAGGAGGACGGGATGAAGAAGATCGAGGCCATCATCAAGCCGTTCAAGCTCGATGAGGTGAAGGACGCCCTCCAAGCGGTGGGCGTCCACGGGCTCACCGTCACCGAGGTGAAGGGGTTCGGACGGCAGCGGGGGCACACCGAGGTCTTCCGCGGCGTGGAGTATCAGGTGGATTTCGTGCCGAAGGTCAAGGTGGAGGTGGTGGTGGAAGCGGCCGCCGCTCCCGCGGTGGTGGACGCGATCGCCCAGGCGGCGCAGACCGGCAAGATCGGCGATGGCAAGATCTTCGTCTCGCCCATGGAGGAAGTGGTTCGCATACGCACCGGCGAGAGGGGGCACGACGCTCTCTAGCGGCGGCCCGTCGTGATCGCATCCATGACCCAGGACTCACCCGGCCACCTTCGAGACGCTCTGGCCGAACTGCGGTATCGACATCTTGCCGGAGCTGGAGGTCGGGAGCTGTGCAGGCGGCGCGCCGACGTGGTCGACCTGGCCCTCATCTCGCTCTTCCGCCAGGCTGAGCACGAGTCGCCTCCCGGCCTCTATCGCCAGGCCGGGCTGGTCGTGGTGGCGCTCGGCGGCTACGGTCGCAGGGAGCTCTGCCCGCACTCGGACATCGATCTCATGCTGCTCTACCGGCCGGAGGAGCGTGCCCGAGTGGAGTCCGTGGCCGAGACCCTCTTCTATCCCCTGTGGGACGCTGGACTCGAACTGGGACACGGCGCGCGCACGGTGGACGAATGTCTCGAAGTGGCCGAGGATAGCCTCGAGCTGCTCACCTCCTTCTTCCAGGCGCGCCTGCTTGTAGGCGACCAGGAGCTCTTCCGCGAGCTCATGAAGCGGCTCCGAGCCTCGGTGAACAAGGATGGCGGCGCCGGCTTCGTCGAGGCCGTCCGCGCCGCCCGCGCAACCCGGCACGGCACCTTCGGAGACGCGCACGTACTGCTCGAACCACACTTGAAGGAGGGGAGGGGTGGGCTGCGCGACGTACACGAGGCGTTGTGGCTCGCCTT
>DASRMJ010000074.1:0-9111 GCA_035647995.1 Thermoleophilia bacterium
CATTTGGTCCGAGATCGAAGCGACACCCACTATGTGCAAGGCAGACTCACACGTAAGCTACCGACCGAGCGTCGCCGCTATGCCGAAGTGGTCGGAGGCCGTCCCCGTGGTGACGCGTACGTCCGTGAGAGAGGACCCCGACGGCCCGGCCAGGTCAGGAGACACCCAGATGTAGTCGATACGCTGGAACGGCTCGTCGGACGAGTACGTGTAGCCTGGCGCGATCCCGGCGGCCTGCAGTATCTCCACCAACCCGGCGTCCCGCAGCGTCTCGATCTCGGGGGATCCGGGCTCGGCGTTCATGTCGCCCATCACCACCAGGTCCTTGGCCTCGCCCCACGCCTGCAGCAGGGACTCCGATTCCAGCACGCGCACCTGGCTGCCGTCCTCGGTGTGATGGTAGTGGGTGGCGACGACGTCCAGAGACCTGCCGCCGCCCACGTCGATCTTCGCCTTGATGTACCCGCGCTGCAGCAGCAGCTCGGGCGTGGGCAGCGACGCCAACTCGCTCTCCTCGATAGGTAGGCGGGTAAGCAGCGCATTGCCCCAGAGAGGTCCGGCCGTGGGGCCGTAGACGGCCGGCATGCCCAGCCGCGCCTGCAACCAGCCCAGAGAGTCGACCGTCCCATTGATCACCCAACCGCGGGACACCTCCTGGAGGGCCACGATGTCGGGGTTCTCGGCCTCGATCACGCAGGCGAGTGCCTCCAGATCGAGGCGACCGTCGGTGGCGAAGCCGTTGTGGAGATTGAGAGTCATCACCCGCACGGGAAGGCCGTCACCCTCCCTCGCCTGGGCCGGCTCGAAGACCGCCCACTGGATCAGCGGCGCCACGGCGATCACCGCCACGATAAGCGCCGGCATCAGCCGCCGGATCCGGGAGGGAAGGCCCACGGGAAGTGAGTCCGCGCCGTTGGCTCGGTCGAGTCGACGCCGCCCGACGATCGCCCAGACGCCGCAGACTCCAACCAGGATAGCCGCGAAGGGGGGCAGTACATCCGCCGAGAAGGGCAGAGCGATGTCGTAACCCGAGTACGCCAGGAACAGGATGATAACCATGATCAGCATGCCCACGCCGTGGAACGGAGAGAGCCTCCCGTACCCGCCCAACGATCCGCTGGGTGGCACGGTCGAGACCCTTCCGGCTCCCACCGACCCCACCACCACCATCAGCAGGTAGGCCGTCGCCACCTGGCCGGTCACGAACAACACGGCTGCGTCCATGCCCTCGGGCGCCGCCGGGATCACCGACAGCACGAGCAAGACACCCGCCGCCATCGCCAGCGCCCGGGCGACCACGGCCACCGGCACCGATTCCGTCGAACCTCCGGCCCCGCGCGTCACGGGCGGGGTACCCTGCATGACGTAGAGCCACCCCGCGGCCACAAGTCCCAGCGCGTGGGCCACGACGGCGAGGAACGCGGCGCCCGGCACCGAGAGACCCGTCAGTGTGCCCAGGCGGGCGACGTTCTGGAACAGCAGCATCTCGAGCGCCAGGATGGGTCCGAACGCTATCCACGGACCAGCGAGCAGCCTGCCGCGGGCCGACGCCGCGCGAGACCCTGCCCCCACCTTCAGACGATCGTGGTAGGCCAGATGGGTTTGCAGGAGCGCCAACACCAGCACCACCAGAAGTACGAGCCAACCCGCACGCCACGCGAGATCGTAGGTCTGGAGCACTCCGTTCAGGGCCGTGTCGAGCCCCAAGCCGGCAAGTATCCCGAGCGCATACGCAGCCGTGGACCCCGAACCGATCCCGCCGCCCGCCGTGCGCCAACCGGCCAACACGAGACCCGCGGGCAGATAGAGCAGGAACAGCAGTGTGCCCACCACGGCCAATATCAGGTCGACCGCCGGGTCCCATACCCACGCCTGGATGAGCAGACGGGCGAGGCCCAGGCCGATGGCCGTGAACATGGCCAGCCGCCGCGGTCCGAGAGCCTTCAGAAGCGGCCCCACCAAGAAGGAGCCGGCGAACAGGACGATGGCCAACACGCCGAGGTGGAGGGCCTGAAGCCCGAAACGATCTCGGAGCACGTACACCAGCAGGGGTAGCAGCACGCGCAACACCTGCATGCCGAACATGACAGTCAGCGCAGGCAGGAGTATCGACGTGCGGAATAGTGGGAACCGCCGCCCGCCCGGCACCGGCGCGTAGTACTCGGTCGCCGCCTGCACTCTCTTCCACATGCTCGTCCCTCCAAGTATCGATCAGCAGAACAGTCCCCTACCCAGTGACATACGGTTCGCACAGATGTGTGCCTGAGCGACGCCCTCGGGCGGGTCGCCCGCAGACGGCGCCTCAGCGCCTCTCGAACAGCCTCCACAGAATGGATGCCGCCTCGCCGCGTGTCGCCGGCGCCCGCGGATCCCACGCAGGACCGAATCCCACGAGCCCATCAAGCAGGCTGTTCGCCTCGGCGGTGCGGATGGACTCGTCGTGGGTGAGATCGAAGCTTCCCAGAGTGCTTCGAAAGTCGGACGGCGCCGCGGAGAGCGCGGTCGGCACGGCGTTCGCCGCCGCCCGCACCACCACGGTGATCGCCTGAGCCCGGGAGATCTCGGCGTAGGGGGCGAACAGACCACCGCCGATTCCCACGAAAGCACCGGCGTCCGCCGCCGCGGCCACGTACTCGTGGGGATACAGATCGACCGGGTCATCGGGACCGAGATCGGAGAATGGCTGGGGCATCGACTCGAAGACGGTCAGTCCGAGGGTCCTCACCACCATCTTGGCGAGTTCGGCGCGCAGCACGGGAGCGTCTGGGTTGAACTCCAAGGATCCCCCGCCTCCCCCATAGCCGGCCACGACGCCTCGAGAGGCCAACCCCGCGACAGCCAACGCGTAGGCGTGGGAAGAAGGAACGTCGTTGAAGACCGGAAGAGTCGGCGCCGCGGTCGACACGACGGTGGACACGATCGTGCTGGTGGTCGACACCGTGGGGACGGCAGAGTGCGGGGTGCCGGAGTGCGTCGTCTGGAACGCGCCGGCGGTCACGCTCTCCACCCGAGGAAGTCCGAGGAGGTCGGACTGCGGGGCCTCTTCGCTGTGCGAACCTGCCGAGAACAGGGGGCTGCCGACGCCGGGGTGGAAGTCACCCCGCTCCGGATCCACGAGAGACGGTTCGGCCACGAGATTGCCAACGCCGAGCGACGAAGCCAGGTCATCCGGCCCGAAGCTGCGCGCTCCCGACACCACGATCCGATCGGGGAAGCCCCAGAACACATTGTTCTCCGCGCGAACGCGCGCCCCAGCCGGGAAGTCGAGCGGTCCCGGTTCCCGGTAGAACAGGTTGTTGAGAAGGGTCACATCCATATCTTGACCCGCAGTCGCACCGACACCGAACGCCGCTGCGTACGGCCCGCCCCCAGCGCCGCCGCTCGTCGCAGCGTTCCCTCCTGCGGTGCCTCCCGCGGCTCCACCACCACCGGCCCGGTCGTGGTAGGCGAACGTGCAATTGACCACGCGGTAGGAACCGCTGCCTGTGGCCAGTTGAGCGTCCCCGCCCGCGTCGAACACCAGGGAGTCGACCACGTCTCCCCCAGCCCTGAGCGTGATACCGCTCCGTCCGACACGCCGGACGATAGTGCTCACGACCGCCGAGCGCGTGGCCCCAAGGTCGATCCCATCGCCGCGGCCCCCCTCCACGATGGAGTTCTCGATGAGCACGTTGTCTCCCGCCCCGATGACAACGCCCCCGGCGGAGGCGGCGATCGTGGTGGTCCCGACGCCCGTGCCGGCCCCGACGCCGGCCCCCACGGCGTCCCTGGCGGTCGCCGCGGCCGCGTCAGCCATGCTCACGTGCAGCCCGACGATATGGACGTTCCGACCGCCCGCCACGCCGAACGTCAACCCAACGTCACCGATGCCGAGCAGGCTCACGCGCCGCACGAGCAAGCCGTCGACGATCGTGTCTCCCGGGAGGTAGTCGCTGGACATCCCCGCCGGCGCCCCCTCCACTACCAGGTCTTCGAAGACCAGCCGCTCGACGGCGACCGGGTTGCCGTAGTGCACACCCACAGAGTCGAAGCCGGCGATCGTCAGGCCGCGCACCAACACATCGTGCTGTCCCGGAGCGCTCACCGCCAGGCCGTAGCCCGCATCCGGGCCGTCCGCCTGCACCACCACGACCCCGTCGCCGGCGGCGGCCAACGAGAATCGAGACTGCGTCACCGTGAGGCCGCCGCTCGGGTACACACCCGCATGCACGATGACTCGATCGCCGTCGGCGGCCACGGAGAGGGCGCGCTCGATGCGGGCGAAGGGCAGTTCACTCGATCCCGGGCCGGAGTCGTCACCGCCGGAGGCAACGTAGTAGGCCGTGCCGTCGGGATCGCTCGGATCGTCGCCTCCGGGGAAGGCGTCGTGGTCCACGCGGGCGATGCGCTCGCCCGCCGGCCGCTCGAGCAGCAGGGCGTCGTCGCTGCCGGGGTCGGGTGCCGCGACCGCTCGCGGTTCAGTGGAGCTTGTCGCGGCCCCCGCGGCGGGCAGGGTGGTCACGACGGACACGACCGGACCGGTGCCGGCACCCTGCTCGGGAGCCCGAGGTGCCTCGCCGTATCCGGTGGCCCGCACGGCCATGCCCCCCGCCAGCACGGCGAGGAAGAAGACGGTGCCTATGAGCCAACGTTTCACGATGTACGAGAACCTCAGGGAAGAGAGGGTCAGCGTCGATGAGACCACCGACGCGACCACCGACGTCAACACCCACGTCACCACCGATGGCGCCACCACCGCGGGACGCTACCCCCCAACGGTGCGGCCACGAAGGCGGCAAGCCACCTCGCCCAAGCTACCACGCCCGCGTGCCAGGTGTCATCGACGGCCCAGCGACGGTCCCTTGCGCCTTCACAGCCACCCCGGGAAGATGACGCTCCCGGCGCCCTCTGCTAGAATACGCGGACGCGCGGGATGGACTTCTGAGGCCGCGGTCGAAGAAGCCGGTCAAGCGTGGGGCATCGCACCCTGGAACAGGGACGCCGCCCGTGCAAGGAGAAGTGGCCGAGCCGGCTGAAGGCGCTCGCCTGCTAAGCGAGTGTAGGAGTGAATGCTCCTACCGAGGGTTCGAATCCCTCCTTCTCCGCCAGTTGCGCCTGTAGCTCAGTTGGATAGAGCGTCGGTCTACGAAACCGAAGGCCACAGGTTCGAATCCTGTCAGGCGCGTAGGAGAAGGACCCCCGGGCATCGGGGGTTTTTGTCCTTCTATCTCGAAACCAGACCGGCGGCCACATCCCAGAATCCGCCCCTTCCGATGCTCACCGATCCTCACCGATGCTCGGCGTGTGCGCGGTCCCGGTACACGGGCAACACCTCACTTCTCCTCAGGGGGACAAAGGAATGAATAGAATGAATCCTAAGGTTGATGAGTATTTGAGCAAAGCGACAAAGTGGCAGGAAGAATTCGCGCAATTGAGAACGATCCTTCTTGACTGTGAGCTGACCGAAGAAGTGAAGTGGGGCTGGCCCTGTTACATGTTTCAGATGAGCAATGTAGTCTTGATAAACGGATTCAAGGAATACTGTGCGCTCTTGTTCTTCAAAGGTGCTTTGCTAAGTGATGTCAACGGCATTCTCAACATGATTGGGGAGAATACGCAGGCGGGGCGCCAGATTCGGTTCACCAATGTAGGCGAAATAGTTGCACTTACGCCCATCCTGCAGGCCTACATCTATGAAGCAATTGAAGTGGAACGCGCGGGGTTGCATGTGACGTTGAAGAAGAATATAGACATCGTATTTCCTGAGGAATTTCAAAGAAGATTGGATGGCGCCCCGGCCTTGAAAACCGCTTTTGATGCATTGACCCCGGGACGGCAAAGAGCATACAACATGTACTTCTCTCAGCCCAAACAATCCAAGACACGGGAATCAAGGGTTGAGAAGTGTGTGGAGCGAATCCTCGACGGCAAGGGATTGAACGATCAGTAGTTCTGTCTTGCAGTGACCTAGGTCCACTTGGGCGCCCAGGAGCCCTCACTTCAGTCCAACACCTCTCTGACCTTCGCTGCCAGTTCGCGCGTGGAGAAGGGCTTCTGGATGAATTCCACCCCCCCATCGAGCACGCCGTGGTCGGCGATGACGTCGGCGGTGTAGCCGGACATGAACAGACGCTTGAGGTGCGGGCGCATGGACACCAGCTGCGTCGCCAGGTCCCGGCCGTTCATCTCGGGCATGACCACGTCGGTGACGAGAAGGTGGATCTCTCCCTCGTACTCCCGGGTCAGGCGGATAGCCTCACCCGGACCGCCCGCGGCCAACACGGTGTAGCCCTCGATCTCAAGCATGATCGCGGTCATCTCGAGCAGGGCCGGCTCGTCTTCCACCAAGAGGATGGTCTCGTGGCCCCGAGCGGTCGAGACCGTTGAGGCTTCCGTTCTCGGCTGGTCGGTCTCGGTCGTGCGGGGTAAGTAGACGGTGATCGTCGTACCCTCGCCCCGCCCGCTGCGGACATCGATGAATCCGCCGTTCTGCTTCACGATGCCGTACACCGTAGCCAGGCCGAGACCGGTGCCGGTGCCGACGCCCTTGGTAGTGAAGAACGGCTCGAAGGCGTGGGCCAGCGTCTCTTCGTCCATGCCGCAGCCGTCGTCGGCGACGGTCATACGCGCGTACTCCCCGGGCGCCGAGCCCGGGTGATGGCCGCAGTAGGCTTCGTCGAAGGTGCTGCGCCCGGTCTCGATGGTCAATCTGCGTGCACCGGCGTCCCGGGCGTTGACGCAGAGGTTGGCCAGGATCTGGTCGATCTGGGAGGCGTCCACCTTGACCGGCCACAGCTCCGCACCCGGCTGCCAATTGAGATCGATATCCTCACCGATGAGCCGTTCCAGCATGCTCAGCATGTCCGCAACGGTCTCGTTGAGGTTCAGCACTCGCGGAACGACGGTCTGTCTCCGAGCGAAGGCCAAGAGTTGGCGGGTGAGGTCGGCAGAGCGTTCGGCTGCGCGCCGGATCTCGGTAAGGTCCGCATGGAGCGGCTGTCCGGGACCGACGACCTCCAGAGCCATCTCGGCATGGCCCAAGATCACCCCCAACATGTTGTTGAAGTCGTGGGCCACACCGCCCGCCAAGCGGCCCACCGCCTCCATCTTCTGAGCCTGTTGGAGTTGGGCTTCGAGCCCCTCCCGCTCCTCCTCGGCCTCCACGCGCTCGGTGACGTCGCGAGCGTTGATCACAATCCGATCCAGAGCGGGGTCATCAACCAAGGCGTTGACGAATACCTCGATCGTCCGGAACGAACCGTTGCGGTGGCGCACTCGCAGTTCCGTGGGCCGGTCGGCTCGAGGAAGGGTTTGCGGGCGAGCGGCGATCGAGTCCAGCATCGCGGGTCGATCATCGGCGTGGATGAAGCCTACGAGACTCTCTCCAACGATCTCCTCCGGCGTGAACCCGAGCATCCGTTCCACCGAAGGGCTCACATACCGGCAGATGCCGTCGGGAGCCAGCTCGATTGTCAGGTCGACCGCCTTCTCGATCAGGGTGCGAAACCTCTCCTCACGCTCGAACAGCGTGGTCTCCGCGTGCCTGCGCTCAGTGACGACGGCGCCCACCAGCAATCCGACCATGCAGTTGACGATCATCAGCAGCTGCAGCTGGCCGAGGAGCCCCAGGTCGAGTCGAAAGAGCCACATCGCCAGCGTCATCCCGAAGTTCGACGCCACGATCCCGGTGGTGACTCCCTTGAAGCCGTGATCGAGGGCGATCCAGATGAGCGGCAAGGTGACAAGATACGTTGGCCGGAACTCCTCCAGCACATGCACACCAAAGACCCAGTAGAACATCAACACGAGGCTGAACGCCTGCCCGACGACAGACGGAGTCAGGCGCAGACGTAGCCGGCGACCGGACAGCGTGACCCGCCGCCGCCCTTCCGCGAACCGCTCCAACCACGGCATCACGTGGACAAGCAGGAACGGGGTGACGGTCAGAACCCCCACCATCTCACCGATCCACCAGAGGAAGAGAGCACGGAAGAACTCGCTTCGCGGAAGGCTGCTGCTCAGAGTGGAACTCGAAACAGAGAGCACAGCGAGGAGCGCGGAGACGAGCGCGGCCGTGACAACCAGACGAGTCACGTCTCGCGATGTTCGCAGGTGCCAATCAAAGCGGATCCGGTGACGCAGGAGCGCGGCGGCGGCGCCGTAGATCGAAGACACGATCACCGCCCACAACAAGAGCGCGTAGGGGGACTGCGGCATGCGGTAGATGAAGAGGCTCCCGAAGAAGTAGACGATCGTCACCGCGGGCACCAACCTCACGCCGAACACCAACAGAAGGGCGTAGATAAGGCCGGCGGGCGGGTACCAGGCGACCACCCCACGCAGCTCTTCGAACTGTTGCGACGCGAAGTCGAGAATGATGAAGGTCAACAGGTACACGGCGACGATCAACGCGGTGCGCACCGGCAGGCGCGGGTGGCGCGAGGGATCGCGAGGCGCGGGGGAAGACGGAGCGCCGGGTGTGCCAGACGAGGCCATCATCCGGAGACGGACCCGCCTCGGGCCCGCGACCGGCCTTGCCGCTCAGCGCACGCTGTGCCTAGAAAGATGATCGCTGCCTCGCTTCCGTGCTCATCGAGCCGGAACTTCTCTCGGGACGAATAGTACATCTCCTCAAGGGACGCGCGGGCACGGCTGCGGCGGTTCCGTCCGAGCCGGCAATGGCGCGCGGCACGCCGCCGGAAACGCACCCCTAGATGGCGAGACCGTCCGCGGTCACTCCACGAGCGCACAGCAGCGTAGACTCCACGCTCTTCAGGGAGAAGCCCTCACCGCTCTCGTCCGGTTGGCCGAACACGTGCAGGCGATACCCTCGAAGCGCATCGTCGCCCAGTCCGATGCCGTCATAGGTGATCTCGCCGAGGTCACCCACGTGCGGAGCCACGGTCACCACGATGCGCGAAGGCGGATCATCCGAAGCCATCGCCTCGGCCACTATCAGCCCAAGATCCACCATGGTCTCGGCCGATGGAGCCGTGCCTCCGAGGTTCTGGATCACCTGCGCGGTGATGTCGTCGACGGCTCCGGAGTAGGCCACAAAGGCGCTGCTCACCCACCCGGTGATCCCGCCCATCTGCACCTCGTACCAGATCGAATCGGGAAGCTGCCGCACTC
>DASRMJ010000075.1:0-7545 GCA_035647995.1 Thermoleophilia bacterium
CACCTGCACCTCGATCGGCACGGAAGCGCCGGCTCGGACCTCCTCCCCGTCGCCTCCCCGCACAGTGACGATCGCCACCTCTCCCCACGCCTCCCGCACTCGACCCTTCCACGCCGCCACCTGTCGGGCTTTCGCATAGTCGTCCGCCGCCAAACGGCTGAATTGGTCCGCCGCCGGCAGGTAGAAGCGCTCCGTGTACTCGCGCACCATGCGCACCGTGGAGAAGGCAGGAGTGAGTTCGCGGATCGACGCTTTCATCATCGCCAGCCAGCCCCGCGGGACTCCATCCGTTCCCCTGTCGTAGAAGAGGGGGATGATCTCCTGCTCGAGGAGCGAGTAGAGACTCTGTGCATCGACGCGATCCTGATACTCGAGATCCGATATCTCCTCGCCACTCCCGATAGCCCACCCGACGCCCCTCCGGTAGCCTTCGTCCCACCAACCGTCGAGGATCGAAAGGTTGAGACCGCCATTGCCCACGACCTTCATGCCGCTGGTTCCGCTGGCCTCCAACGGCCGGCGCGGGGTGTTGAGCCAGACGTCCACGCCCTGGACGAGGGCACGCGACTTGGCGAGATCGTAGTCTTCGAGGAAGACGAGCCGGTGCTGGACTCCCTCCGCCTTGGCGAAGCGCACGATGTCTCGGATGAGTTCCTTGCCCGCGTCGTCGCGGGGGTGGGCCTTGCCCGCGACGATCACCTGGAGGGGCCGGCGTTCGTCGAGCAACAGGACCTTCAGACGGTCTACTTCGCGGAGCAGGAGAGTGGCCCGCTTGTAGGTCGCGAACCGGCGCGCGAAACCGATCGTGAGGGCATCCGAGCGAAGTGCTTCCCCCGCGGCCTCGAGTTCGCCCGGCGGGGCGTTCCGCCGCCGAAGCTGGGCCTGCAATTGCGTGCGTGTGTATGCCACCAAGCGCTCCCGCTGCATGACATGGGTGCGCCAGAGTTCCTCATCGGGGATCTGATCCACCCGACTCCAGGCCGACGGGTCGGCGGGATCCTCCCGCCAGCGAGGACCGAGGTAGCGATCAAAGAGCGCGGCCATATCGGAGGCGACCCATCCCCGGGTGTGCACGCCGTTGGTGACGTACTCGATGGGCATCTCGCTCTCCGGCAGGTCGGGCCAGCCGGCCCGCATCATGCGGGCGGTGACACTCCGGTGGAGTCGGCTGACCGCGTTTCGACGCGGCGAATGCCGGAGGGCCAAGACGGCGACGTTGAACGCCTCCGACGCGTCCGAAGGCACGGTCCTTCCTCGGGAAAGGAGTTCCTCCATCTCCAGCCCGAGGTCCTTCACGTAGGTGCCGAAGTACTTGGTCATGAGCTCGGCGCTGAACAGGTCGAAACCAGCGGGCACGGGGGTGTGCGTGGTGAACACCGTGCCGGCGCCGGTCACCTGGCGGGCTGACTGATAGTCGAGGCCGGCTTCGATGCGCAGCTGCCGCACGCGCTCCAAGGAGAGGAACGCGGAGTGGCCTTCGTTGAGATGGCATACCTGCGGGACGATGCCCATGGCGCGGAGCGCGCGCATACCACCGATCCCCAGTACGATCTCCTGGCGGATCCGCTCTTCCGGACCGCCGCCGTAAAGCTCGTCGGTGACATCCTGATCCTGCGGATGGTTCTCCCGCACGTTCGTGTCCAGCAAGAAGAGGGGGATGCGCCCGACCTGAGCCTTCCACACGCGGATGGACACCCTGCGCCCGGCCAGGTCGACGTGGACGAACAGGGGCTTGCCGTTCTCGGCGCACACCGACTCGATCGGCAGCGAAGTGAAGTCGTTGACGGGGTACTGCTCGAGCTGCCATCCATCGGGATTCAGATACTGAGTGAAGTAGCCCTTCTGATAGAGCAATCCCACCCCCACCAAGGGGATGTCCAGGTGGCTCGCCGACTTCAAGTGGTCGCCGGAGAGGACTCCCAGCCCCCCGGAGTAGATGGGGAGACACTCGGTGAGCCCGAACTCCATGGAGAAGTAGGCGATGGTCAGGTCGGAGGATTCCGGATGCCGCCTGCGGAACCACCCCGGCTCCGTGAGGAAGGCCTGGTGTGCCGCGCATACGCGGTCGAAGTGGGCAAGGAAGGCATCGTCCGCCGCCGCCTCTTCCAGACGTCCCTGGGGCACCCTGTTCAGTAACAGCACGGGGTTGTGGCCGCACTCCTGCCACAGAGAGGGATCGACGTGTGTGAAGAGTCCGAGGGTGTCGTGGTCCCATGTCCAGCGCAGGTTGTAGGCCAGATCGCGCAGGCAGGCCAACCGCTCCGGGATCGCGGGATGCACGTGGAAACGGTGCGCGGCTTTCATCGACCCTACCTCCCGCCTGCGCCTGGGACACGGTCGCGGCTGCCCGATTCAAGACGGCGCCGCTTGGCCAATCTTACCCGAATGTCGCCCGAATACGCAGCACGCCTCAGCCACCGGCGACGAGTCCGGGGCACACGGATGTTTCAACCTTCGTGCGCCGGCGGAACCATGAGCGCAAGGGGGCGCGGTCCGTCGGCGACAGCCCTCGCGCGCATCCTCGGCTCTGACTCGTCAGGAGTGCACCATGAGCGAACCGCTGGCAATCGGCACCTCGGCCCCGGATTTCACCCTCCCTTCTCAACTCGGCGACCTCGTGACCCTGTCCTCGTTTCACGGCAACTCGGGCAAGAACACCGTGCTCTTCTTCTACCCGCTCGACTGGACACCCGTCTGAAGCCGCGAGCTCCCCATCGTGCAGGCCCACCAGGGCCGATTCGGGGAGCTCGGAGCCCACGTGCTGGGCATAAGCTGCGACTCCTTGGCGTCACACCGCGCGTTCGCCGACGCGTCCGGGGGCATCGACTTCCCTCTGCTGAGCGACTTCTGGCCTCATGGGCGTGTAACACGCGAATACGGGGTGTTGGACGAAGAACACGGCCATCCCCGACGCAGCGCCTTCGTGATCGATCGGGACGGTGTCATCCGGTGGGCCTACCACGCCGAGCTGGGCGAGCAGCGCGACCTGTCGATAATCCTCGAGGTGCTTGAAGACCTGCACGACCAGAGGAGGTAGAGCAGTGCCGGCCGCAGGAAGCAGTGCCGGCCGCAGGAAACGGCCGGCACCCGAAGGAGAAGGCCCCGAGTGGGGCTACCTCACAGCCGCCTGCGGCGTCAGGCGTTCGCCGCCGACTCCGATGACGATCTCCTCCACGCGAACATCGAGTTCGGCGGACTCTACCGCAGCCCGGGTGAGCGAGACCAGTCCCGAGCAGCACGGCACCTCCATCCGAACCACACTCACCGAACGGGGCGTCGCCGTCTGCAAGAGGAGCGTCAACTTCTCGTAGTGGGCCTGGGCGTCGTCCAGCTTGGGACACGCGATGACCAGACTCCTGCCCTCAAGGAAGTCTTCGTGGAACAGCCGGTATGCGGCCGGCGCGCAATCAGCGGCGATCAAGAGGTCTGAGTGCCTCAAGAACGGCGCGTTGGGGTTCACTAGAGTCAGCTGCACCGGCCAGTTCTGGAGTAGGCTTTCCGACGCGCGCTCCGAGTCGACTTCCGACGCGCGCTCCGAGTGGACGCCCGACGCGCCGGCATCCGCAGCCCCCGAGGCCGCGGTCCCCGCGGTCGCAACAGCGGCCGTCGGCAGAGGCCTCAGTTCACGCGCCAGCGACCCGGGACAGCCCATGTGGGGCGCCGCGGTGACGTGAGGCGTGACGGCGGCGGCCGACGGGACGCGCCCGACCTCGCGGAGGCGGCGTTCGACGGCGACTTCGTCGAACTCGTCGGCCTCGCGCACCTCCACAGTCAGCGCCCCCTCGGGGCACTCGCCCAAACAGGCTCCCAGACCGTCGCAAAGGACCTCGGCCACCACCCGGGCCTTGCCGTCGATGATCTCGAGCGCGCCCTCGGCGCACGCGGGCACGCACTCCCCACATCCCGTGCACAGGGATTCGTCGATCCGAATGATCTCTCTTGTTGTCAACCGTGCCTCCTCTTGCCGATGCCAAGCCTACGTGTCTCGCGCGACCGCCCTCCGCGCGAAGACTCCACCGCTCTCGTACCCGGCTCCTTGCAGTGTAAACACTGCTATCGTAGTGTTTATTCCGACCAGCGTCAAGCCTGGCCCCCGTCGACCCAGAGGGAGTGTATCCTCATGCTCTGCGCCCTCCTCGCGGCACTCGCCGAAGAGTCGGGCGCGGGATCCGAGAGCGACCATGCACCAAGGAGGCGGACCATGGCCCTGACGCTGCGTCAAAGGATGCTCGTGCACCTAGTGGTGCAACGCTTCGACCGAGAGACGCAGACGACCACGCTCGATCCCCAGGCCCTGTCGTCCGAACTATCCGCCAGCGCTGAGGACGTGTCCGCCGACATCGACGCGTTGGTGCAGCAGGGGTACGTAGAGCGCGTCGGGCACGTGAGTGCCCCGGGATCGCAGGCTGCGGGCGAACGTCGGCCATCCGGCCCCTGGATCCTCAACCCGACCGATCGCGCCGTGCTCTCCGCCATGGGCCTGGAATAGAGGATCGAAGCCGCGAAGGCGCGGCCTCCGAGGTCAGCGGATCCCAAGCACCTTGTGCAGTTGAAGCGACACGCGCCAATCCGGGTGCGCCATCGCGGCGGCCGTGGCTTCGGCAGCCGTCTCACGGAATCTCGACCACTCCGGCTGGAGACTGACCACGGCTGTGGGGTGGTCGCGGGATAGTCCCTCGACCACGTCCGCGCGGAACGCCTCGTCGACCACTACCTTGATCTCGTCGACCGCCCCCGTCAGCCCCGGGGACACCACGTAGTGGGGAGGCTTGGGACTCACGGTGACCCAACCGGGACGGACTCCCCCGGGCAGGTCGAGAGTCCCGTTGGTCTCGACATGGACGGTAAGGCCCCGATCCTGCAGAAGCGTGACGAGAAGGGCGAACTCCTCACCCTGAAGTAGAGGTTCACCGCCGGTAAGGCAGACGCGGCGCAACGCCGAAGATGCGAGAGCCGCGGCCACCTCTGCAGGAGACATCTCGTGCCCCCCTTCGGGATCCCAGCTGTGCTCCGTGTCGCACCACGCGGTGCAGCCGAGACCCAGGTCCGCGGCGTTGCAGCCTGCGAAGCGTACGAACGCCGTGGGCACCCCGGCCCAGGCCCCCTCACCCTGCAGAGAATCGAAGATCTCGATGACGCGCACGCCCGACTCCCAGGATCTCGACGCGGCCGCTAGATAGAGACTTCGGCGTAGCTGGTGGGAGTCTCCCAGAGACGGACCCGCACCACCGCCAGGCCGGCCTCGCGCAGCGTCAGCATGGCCCACGACGCAAGAGCCTCCGCCGTGGGGGCGAAATCGAAGAGGTCGTTCAGGTAGCGGTGGTCGAGCGGACCCACCACCAGTTCCGCGACGCGCGCCCGAAGATCGGCGAAATCCATCACCATCCCGTCGGTCGGGCCGCCATGGTCCACCGGGCCTTCGACGGCGACCTCCATCGTGTAGGTGTGCCCATGCACGTTGCGGCACTTCCCCAGGTGCTCGGGAAGACTGTGGGCTGAGTCGAAGGTGAAGATCTTGGTGATGGTCGTGCGCACGGGTCAGCTCCGGGTGGCGTAGGGGATGGGATCCTGGGCTTCCACCAGACGGAAAGCCGCCATTCGGGCCTGACAGGTGTCGCAGACACCACATGCCGGGCGGAGCCCCTGGTAGCACGAGTGGGTGAGCGCATACGGTACGTCGTGCTCAAGCCCCCAACGGAGGATGCGCTCCTTGGGCCACTCCACGAACGGCGCCTCCACCCGCAGGCCGAACTGCGTGCCGAGGCAGACGGCCTCGTCGGCCGCACGCACGAACTCGGGCCGACAGTCTGGATAGCCGGCATGGTCGTCGCGGTGCACGCCGAGCCACAGCCGGGCAGGGCCGTCCGCATCGGCGAGGGAAGCGAGAAAGGCGAGAAAGAGAAGATTGCGGGCCGGCACGTACGAGGGCGCCACCCCGGTGACGGCGGCCAGGTCGCGCCCCTCAGGCAGCGGCGTGTCGCTGTCAGTGAGGGCCGAGCCCGAGATGCGCGGGAGCTCCGCCAGACGGTGCTCGAACCCGTAGTGCGCCGCCACTCTCTTCGCCGCCTCCGATTCGACCGCGTGCTTCTGGCCGTAATGGAACGTGACCGCCGTGATGCGCGACGAAGGGTGCTTGTTCATGACCCACGCCGCAAGCGTCGTGGAATCGAGCCCCCCGCTGAGGAGGAGGTAGTCGGCCGACGCGTTCACCCGCGGACGCCGTGCTCCGCTCGGATGATCGTCTTGATGTTGCCGCGCACGTTGAAGTCGCCGGTTACCCGCATCCAGTGCGGTTGCAGGAGTTCCACCAGATCGTCCAGGATCTTGTTGGTGACGGCCTCGTGCGAGATGGCCACGTCTCGATACCGGTTCACGTACAGCTTGAGAGACTTCAACTCCACCACCAGGCCGTCCGGCTGATAGCGGATCTTGATGGTGGCGAAGTCGGGGAAACCGGACTGCGGGCAGACACAGGTGAACTCTGGGATGTCCATCGAAACGAGGTAGCGACGGTGGGGCGACGGGTTGGGCCACGCCACGAGGGCGCTGCTCTCTATGGCCAGAGTGCCGTACTTCTTCTCGGTCTCCATGTGGAGTGGCTTCTCCTCGGCGCCAAGGCGCGCGGACCACCCGCGAACGCCGGAGTCATGTAGTTCTAGAAGGGTACCACGCGGCCGGGCCGGATCCGTCTCGGAATGGCCGGGCTCCGGTCTTCGCCGGGTGCCCGTGGCGCCGGGAAAAAGAACGGCCCTGCGGACGAAACCCGTCCGCAGGGCCGAAAACGGCCTAGTCTGAATACCTGCTAGGCGCCGAGGCGGCTCACGTTGGCAGCCTGCAGGCCCTTGGGACCTTCGACCACCTCGAAGTTGACAGCTTCGCCCTCAGTGAGGGTGCGGAACCCGTCACCCGTGACAGCGGAGAAGTGCACGAACACATCTTCGCCCTCGGTGCGCTCGATGAAGCCGTAGCCCTTCGAGTCGTTGAACCATTTGACCTTGCCGGTCTCCATCTTGTGGGACCTCCTACTTTGTTACTCCGGGCCTCGCCCGGGGAGCGACGTTGTTACTCGCTCCTTACTACTCGGAAGTCCCTACATTGGATCGAGGCGACGGGTGGTTTCACTCCCGACTCTGGACCTTCAGAACTCCGAACGACAATTCCGTAGTCTGCCAGGTTTCCAGGACTTCGTCAAGCAGAGCGACGGAAGTCGGTCCCACGGTTCACAACGCCGCAGCAGCGGGTAGACGAGGACCTGGGCGAACGGATAGAGAGGAGTCTCGTATGACAGATGACGTGGACATCCGCAAGATCCTCGTGGGCTACGATGGGTCGGAAAGCTCGGAGCGGGCGGTCACCCTGGCGTGCAGCCTAGCTCGGAAGTACGGCGCGGCGATCACAGTGGTGCACGCCTTTCCGCACCTTCCGCGACTGAGCGCTCCATCGCAGGACGACACGCGCGAGATACACGCTGCGCGTCGTTTCGTCGAGGTTCTCGTGAAGCGACTCTCTCATGAAGAGGTGGAGGTTGTGCCCGACGTGCTGGAA
>DASRMJ010000076.1:0-2031 GCA_035647995.1 Thermoleophilia bacterium
AGACAGGACGAACTCATCTCGCTGCTGTATGCCGGCTCCGACGCGGTGCTCGCCAACTCCGGCCACGAGCCGTTCGGTCTGGTCGGGCTGGAGGTCATGGCTGTCGGCGGCTTGGCCTTCGTGGGCTCAACCGGGGAAGACTACGCCGTGCCCTACCTCAACGCCGTGGTGCTCGACTCCGACGACCCCATGGAGATCTCGGTGGCCCTCGAGTATCTGCGCATGCACCCCGAGGTTGCCGAACGTATCCGCGCGGAGGCGCAGCAGACCGCCCGCAGCTTCTCCTGGTCCACCATCATCGAGGACACGTTGCTGGGCAAACTCAAGTACGTGACCTTGCGCCAGGACGTGCGCGCGCCCTCGCAGGCGCCGGCCTCGCAAGCGCCGCCCTCTCCGCCCCGTGGAGGTGGCGCGGGGGAAGCCGCGGGCGCGGGCGGCTACGCGTACGGCGGAGAGTCTGTCGAGGGCGGTGCGTCCTCGAGGCGCGCCCGCGCACCGCGCTTTCCCAAAGTCTGACCCGGAGGGGCGACATGCCTCAGCACTTGGTGACCTACCGCGCCGTCCACCAGCCGCGGCGCCTGCGCGACGCCGGCGGCGACCTGTGAGCCGCTCCCCCGATATCTACCTGGCCTTGGGCTTCCACGACCACCAACCGGTGGGGAACTTCCCGCACGTCTTCGAAGACCACTACCGCAGGGCCTACCTGCCGTTCCTCGACGTGATGGAGGCACACCCGGCGGTGCCCTTCTCGCTCCACCTCACGGGGCCGCTCCTGCTCTGGCTGGCGGGTAGACGCCCCGAGTACGTCGACCGGCTGCGCCGCCTGTGCGCCGCCGGCCGCGTAGAGATGAAGGGGGGCGGCTTCTACGAACCCATCTTGGCCGCCATCCCCGACGACGACAAGCGGGAGCAACTCGAACGCCTGAACCGCTATCTGGAAGAGAACCTGGAGGTGGTGCCGGAAGGCGCCTGGATCGCGGAACGGGTCTGGGAGCCCCACATCGCCCGCCATCTGGCGCAGGCCGGGCTCACGTATGCTCCGCTCGACGACTCGCACTTCCTAGGTGCGGGCCTAGCGCAGGACGACATGTACGGCTATTACGTTACCGAAGAGGGCGGATTCCGGTTCGACCTCTTTCCGATCAGCAAGGAACTGCGCTATCTCATCCCCTTCCAGGAGCCCGAGGCTACCGTCCACTACCTGAAGGACGTCGCAGCCCAGTGGCGGGCGCGCATGGACGCCGGCGATCTCCCACCCGACACGCCACCGCCGCTCGCCGTGTACGACGACGACGGCGAGAAGTTCGGAGGGTGGCCGGATACTCACGAACACGTCTACGGGAACCGCTGGCTCGAGCGGTTTCTCGTCGCCCTTGAGCACGAGGTCGAAGCCGGGTGGCTGGGGTTGTCCACGCTCGGAGCCTTCCGCCGCCGCTTTCCTCCGCTGGGCAGGATCTACCTCCCCACAGCGTCGTACGCGGAGATGCAGGAGTGGTCCGGGGGCTTCTACCGCAACTTCCTGGTGCGCTACGAAGAGGCCAACCTCCTGCACAAGCGCATGCTCCACACGAGTCTGGGCGTCGCGCGCTGCCTCCGCGAACTGGAGACGCGAACGGCCTCGGGCCTGGACGAGCCCGGTGACCTCACGGTGCGGAGGCAGGCGCTCCTGACCTCCCGTGACCGAGTGCTCCGATCACAGTGCAACGACGCCTACTGGCACGGCGTCTTCGGCGGCATCTACCTTCCCCATCTGCGCCACGCCGCCTACGCCGATCTCATCGAGGCCGAGAGACTGGCCGGCCCCGCACTGCGCCCTCCGCTCGAGGTGGTGGATCTCGATATCGACGGCTTCGACGAGATCTTCTTGCGCACTCAGGCACTCACCGTGCTCGTTCACCCGCGCAGGGGCGGGACCGTTGTCTCGCTGGACCATCTGGCCACGTCGTTCGCATTGCTGGACACGCTGCGCAGGCGTCGCGAGCCGGAACACGCGGCCCTGGAGGAGTTAGCGGCGGCCCGCGCATCCGGCGG
>DASRMJ010000077.1:0-2557 GCA_035647995.1 Thermoleophilia bacterium
GGATAGAAATGTGGCCCGAGAGGAACTGTCCGGTGATGGAGCGCGGCTCCGCCAAGACCGCTTCCACCGGACCGCTGGCCACCACCTCGCCTCCGTGCTCCCCCGCCCCCGGGCCCATGTCCACCAGGAAATCGGCGGCCAGCATGGTCTCCTCGTCGTGCTCCACCACGATCACGGTGTTGCCGAGGTCGCGCAGACGCAGGAGGGTCTCGATCAGCTTGCGATTGTCGCGCTGGTGCAGGCCGATGGAGGGCTCGTCGAGGATGTAGAGCACTCCGACCAGGCTTGAGCCGATCTGCGTGGCCAGGCGGATGCGCTGCGCCTCGCCCCCTGAGAGCGTGCCGGCGGTGCGGTGGAGGTCGAGGTAGCCCACGCCAACCGAGTCCAGGAACGAGAGACGTTCCAGGATCTCTTTTAGCACTCGTCCGCCGATGAGGCGTTCGCGCTCGCTCAGCTGCAATTCGCGGAAGAACCCCACCAGCTCAGTCACCGCCAGGATGCTGAGTTCGTGGAGATTCAACCCGCCCACCGTCACCGCCAGGCTCTGTGGCTTTAGACGAGCCCCCTTGCAGGCCGGACAGGGCACCTCGGACATGTACTCCTCGATCTTGTCGCGCATGTAGACGGAGTCGGTCTCTCGGTAGCGCCGCTCCAGGTTGGGCACGATGCCTTCGAAGGTGGTCATGTAGCTGCGCTTGAGACCCCGCCGGTTGAAGTACGACACGTACAGGCGCTCCTTGCCCGTGCCGAACAGGAAGGCCTTGCGCACCTCCTCCGGCAAGGAGCGCCAAGGGGCGTCGATGTCGATCTCGTACTTCTCGGCCAACGCCGTGATGATCTGTTCGTAGTACTGGGACGAGGAGGTGCTCCAGGGGAGCAGCACGCCTTCGGCGATGGAGCGGTCGGGATTGCCCACGATCAGATCGGGATCGATCTCGCGCCGCGAGCCGAGGCCGGTGCAGACCTCACAGGCGCCGTGCGGTGAGTTGAATGAGAAGATGCGAGGAGCCATCTCGGGCAGCGACACCCCGTGCTCGGGGCAGGCCAGGTTCTCGGAGAACACCAGCGTGGTGCGCTCCTCACCCTGGACCACGTCCACCTCGAGCAGGCCTTGCCCTTCGGAAAGAGCCGTCTCCACCGAGTCTGAGAGCCGGCGCCGCACCCCTTCCTTCATTACCAAACGGTCGACCACGATGCTCACGTCGTGCCGCACGTTCTTGTCGAGCTCCGGCAACTGGCCGTCCATGGTGTACTGGACGCCGTCGATCTCCACCCGGGTGAAGCCCTCCCGCCGCACGTGCTCCAGAGCCTCCCTATGCCAACCCTTCTGTCCGCGGACAAGCGGCGCGCGCACCACGAACTTGGTGCCCGGCTCCAACGCCAGGATCTGGTCGATTATCTGTCCCTTGCTCTGGCCCTCGATGGGACGCCCGCAGATCCAGCAGTGAGGGTGGCCGATGCGGGCGTAGAGCAGACGCAGGTAGTCGTGGATCTCGGTGACCGTTCCCACAGTGGAGCGCGGATTGCGCGACGTGGTCTTCTGGTCGATGGAGATGGCCGGTGACAGACCCTCGATGGAGTCGACGTCGGGCTTGTCCATCTGCCCCAAGAACTGGCGGGCGTACGACGACAGGCTCTCCACGTAACGGCGCTGTCCCTCGGCGTAGATGGTGTCGAAGGCAAGGCTCGACTTGCCGGACCCGGAGAGGCCGGTGATGACGATGAAACGGTCGCGCGGGAGCCTGAGGGAGATGTCCTTGAGGTTGTGTTCCCGAGCGCCGACGATGACGATCTCGTTGGTGCGCATGTGATGTTGGATTTTACCACCGGGAGCGGACGGAAGCGGGTTCAGCCCATCTACCCGCCACCCACCCCGGCCAGGAGCGATACGGCCCCGATCGTGGAGGCGACGCCTACCATCTGCCACGGAGTCGGCCGCTCCTTGAGGAACACAACGCCGAGGATCACGCCGAAGGTGGCGAACTGCGAGGTGACCACCGCGGCCACCGATACCGGGCCCAAGGCCGTCGCCGTGGCGAGCGCCAAGAACGCGACCGCCTCCAACAGGCCGGCGAGGAACACCCAGGGGAGCAACGTCCGGGGAAGCCTCACGCCCCCGCGGGCAAGCGCGAGCGGGACCACCACCAAAAGGCTCGCCAAGCGAGATGCCGACACGACAGTCAGCTCGGAGACTTGGCCAGGATGCTCCCGGTCACCGCTAAGACCAGACCCGCGACCGTCAATCGGCCCACCCGCTCTCCCAAAGCGAACGAGCCGAGCGCCGCGACGGCTCCCTCGAGGGCGACTAGGGGGGACACGATCGCGAGCATCCCGACTCTGAGCGCGCGCACCAGGCAGTACAGAGTCGTCACATAGGTCAACCCGCCGATGGCCGCCAGACCCGTCGCCAACCACTGGTCAGAGCCGGCGGGCACGCCGTCGATCAGGAGCGCCATGGGAAGCATGACCAGCACCCCCACGCCGATCACCCAACTGAGGAGTGCGACGCTCGCGGAACCACTGCGGGAAAGCCTCACCATGACGAGGTCACACAGCG
>DASRMJ010000078.1:0-2448 GCA_035647995.1 Thermoleophilia bacterium
CCCGCGGCGCCCAGGGCACCGGCACCTCGGCTGCGGCCCACCTGCTCTCCGAGCACCCCTCGCCGCGTCGCCTCTGGACCGACCGGGCCGCCTCCGCGGGCATGATGGCGGCGGTCGCATTGGCCCTGCTGCCGGTGGTACTCATCTTCTACTACATCATCCGCGAGGGCCTGGGCGCCATGAGCTGGGACTTCCTCACCCAACCGCAGCCGTACAGCTTTCGTCGTGAGGGCGGTGGCTTCGTCAACGGACTCATCGGCACCCTCATCATGGTGGGCATCGCCACCGCGGTCGCGGTGCCGCTGGGAGTGCTCGCGGCCGTCTACCTCGTGGAATACGGCAAGAGCGGGATCCTGGCCCAACTCATCCGCTTCTTCGCCGACGTCATGACCGGGGTGCCCTCCGTGTTCGTGGGGCTCTTCGTATACACGGCGTTCGTGGTGCCCTTCGGCTTCGGCGCGCTCATGGGCGCGGCGGCGCTCGCCATCATCATGCTGCCCATCGTCGTGCGCTCCACCGAGGAGATGCTGAAGCTCGTGCCCGTGGACGTCAAGAACGCCGCCTACGCGCTCGGGGCCGCGAAGTGGCAGACGGTGCTGCGCGTCGTGCTGCCGTCGGCGCTGCCGGGGATCACCACCGGCGTCCTCCTCGCGGTGGCTCGGGCGGCCGGCGAGACGGCCCCCCTCATCCTCACCGCGCTCGGCTCACTCACCGTGACCACCAAACTCATCGGCGAGCCCATCTCGGCCCTGCCGCTCGCCATATTCGACGGCGCGCGCACTCCGTTCGCGGCCGGTCAGGCCCGGGCCTGGGCGGGGGCGCTCGAGCTGCTGGCCATGGTCCTCGTGTTCACACTACTCGCCCGCGTGGCGTCATCCAGGAGTTCGATAGCGCGATGAACGATCCGGTCTTCTCAGTCCGCGACCTGAGCGTCACCTACCGGGGCAATCTCGCCTTGAAGGAGGTGACCCTCGACATCCAGCCGCGGGAGATCACGGCCATCATCGGTCCCTCCGGCTGCGGCAAGAGCACGTTCATCCGCTGCCTGAACCGCATGAACGACCTGGTGCCGGGGGCGGAGGTCACCGGGCAGGCGCTCTACCACGGTGAGGACATCTACGGACCCGACGTCGATCCCGTCACCGTGCGTCGGCGCATAGGCATGGTGTTCCAGCGACCGAACCCGTTCCCCAAATCCATCTACGACAACATCGCCTTCGGCCCTCGCATCAGCGGGTTCCACGGCGACCTCGACGAGTTGGTGGAGCGCTCACTGCGACGCGCCGCCCTGTGGGACGAGGTCAAGAACAAGCTGCGCAAGAGCGCCCTGGCCCTCTCCGGTGGGCAGCAGCAACGTCTGTGCATCGCCCGCGCCATCGCGGTGGAGCCCGACGTCATCCTCATGGACGAGCCGGCGTCGGCCCTCGATCCCATCGCCACGGTGCACATCGAGGATCTCATGCAGGAGTTGAAGAAGGAGTATTCGATCGTCATAGTCACCCACAACATGCAGCAAGCCGCCCGGGTGTCCGACAAGACGGCCTTCCTCTACACTGAGGTCGACGAGGAGACGTCGTCCCGCTGGGGCATTCTTGTCGAGTTCGGAGAGACCGGCCACATCTTCACTAAACCGTCGGACAAGCGCACCGAAGACTACGTGTCGGGACGATTCGGATAGATAGCATGGGAAAGCGGGGCTAGGTCAGATGCGGGACACATTCCACCGGGAGTTGGAGCGACTCGATCAGGACGTCGTGCGTATGGGCGCCCTGGTCGAGGCGGCGATCGAAGGCGCGATTCTCGCGCTGGCCGAGGGCGACCTGGAGCGGGCCAAGAGGGTACAGAACGGCGATGACGAGATCGACGATCTGTTCATCGACATGGAGAAGCGCGCCATGGCGATGTTGGCGCAACAGCAACCGGTTGCGGGCGACCTGCGGCTCATCGTGACCATCCTGCGGGTGGTGAACGACCTCGAACGCGCGGGCGACCTGGCTTTCAACATCGCGTCGGTTGTGCGCAAGGACCTGGATATCGTCAAGCTGCGCAAGGTCAGCGCCCTCGTCTACGAGCTCGGCCACGCTTCCCGGCGGCTTCTGTCCAAGGCGCTCGACGTCTGGTCTGAGAAGAACCTGGAACTCGCCGGCCAGATGGACGACTTGGACGACGAGATCGACGAACTCTACGAGCGCCTGTTCCGCGAGCTGTTCGAGCTGCAGAACGAGACCACCTTCGACGTAGCGATGAACCTGGTACTCGTGGGGCGTTACTTCGAGCGCATCGCCGACCACGCGGTGAACCTCGCCGAACGCACTCGCTACTTCATCACCGGGAACGAGGAGCATTTGGGTTGATGCGGCCGCCGCGCGGTCGACGGCGCCGGGGTGCGGGGGCGCGGGAGCGCGGGAGCGCCGCGCCGTCGCTGAGCCGCCGTGCCGACGGCAGAGA
>DASRMJ010000079.1:0-6720 GCA_035647995.1 Thermoleophilia bacterium
GAGGCAGATCGTGACCAGGGCAACGCCGGCACCCGGCGCGGCGTTCGACGCGCTGGCAACTTCAGCGGATCTCGGGTGAAGAAGACCGGCGTGTTGTTGCCGGTCATGTCGTAGTTCCCCTCCTCCGTGTAGAACTTGAGGGCGAAACCGCGCGGATCACGCTCGGCGTCGGCGGAGCCCTTCTCGCCCCCCACGGTGGAGAAGCGCAGAAAGACGTCGGTGCGCTTGCCGATCTCGGAGAGGAAGGCGGCCTTCGTGTACTTGGTCACGTCTACTGTCACCTCGAAGTAGCCGTAGGCGCCCGCGCCCTTGGCGTGCACCACCCGTTCGGGGATGCGCTCGCGGTCGAAGTGTGCGAGTTTGTCGAGCAGGTGGACGTCCTGCATCAGGATGGGGCCCGCCTCGCCGGCGGTCAGGCTGTTCTGGTCGTCATCCACAGCCTTGCCGAAGCTGGTGGTGAGGACGTCGTGGTCTGTGTGTCCGCGCTCGGTCATCGGTGGCCTCCTGGTGTTATCGATCCGTCTGCAGCCTTCCCGGTGAGAAGGACGCGTACACACGAGAAAAGCCCCGGCCCTCGGTCGAGACCGAGGGCCGGGGCTTGTAGGATGGCGCGAGAGGCCCGTCTGCAGCGGGTTCCTACGCCAGCATGGCCGCGAGATCCTCGTCGGGGTCGCCCACCGGCTTGAGGTCGAAGTTCTCAACGAGCACGTTCAGCACGTTCTCCGAGATGAAGGCGGGCAGGCTCGGGCCGATGCGGATGCCCTTGATACCCAGGTGCAGCAGCGTGAGCAGGATAGAGACCGCCTTCTGCTCGTACCAGGAGAGCACAATAGACAGTGGCAGGTCGTTGACGCCCACTTCGAAGGCGTCGGCGAGAGCCAGGGCTATCTGGACAGCCGAGTAGGCGTCGTTGCATTGACCTATGTCGAGCAGGCGCGGGATGCCACCGATGTCGCCTAGCTTGCGGTCGAAGAAGCGGAACTTACCGCAGGCCAGGGTGAGGATGACAGTGTCGGCCGGGGCGCGCTCCACCAGCTCGGTGTAGTAGTTGCGGCCTGGCTTGGCGCCGTCGCAGCCGCCCACCAACAGGAAGTGCTTGATGTCGCCCGACTTGACCGCCTCGATCACCTTCCCAGCCACTCCCATGACTGCGTTGCGCGCGAAGCCCACCGTCACGCTGTCGCGGGTCTGGTCTTTGGCGAAGCCCGGCATCTCCAGCGCCTTCTCGATCACCGGCCCGAAGTCGCCGTTCTCCAGGTGGCGGACTCCCGACCAGCCCACGAGCCCGGTGGTGAAGATGTTGTCCATGTACTCCTTGGGGTCCTGCAGACAGTTCGTGGTCATCAGGATGGCGCCCGGGAACTCGCCGAACTCACCCTTCTGGTTCTGCCAGGCCGTGCCGTAGTGACCGAAGAAGTGAGGGTACTTCTTCAGCCCCGGGTAGCCGTGGGTGGGCAGCATCTCGCCGTGCGTGTAGACGTTGATCCCCTTGCCCGCCGACTGCTCGAGGATCATGTGCAGGTCGCGCAGGTCGTGCCCCGACACCAGGATGGCCTTGCCCTGCTTGTGGCCAAGAGGCACGCTCGTGGGCACCGGGTGGCCGTAGGTGCCGGTGTTGCCCGCGTCCAACAGCTCCATGGCCCGGAGGTTGACCTTGCCGGTCTCGAGCGCCAGGCCGACCCAGTCGTTCAGGCCGAGCGACCTGTCGGCGAGCTTGGTCAGGGTCGACTGCACGAAGGCATAGACGTCCGGATCCTCTTGGCCCAGGATGGCGGCGTGGTCGGCGTAGGCGGCGAGCCCGCGCAAGCCGTAGAGGGTGATCTCTTGGAGACTACGGATGTCTTCGTCGGCCTCCCAGTCGATGGGCAGCCGGACTTTGGCGCCCTGGCGCACCAGCCCCACCATGTCCGGGGCGGGGTGGAAGGCGATCGCTGGGTCGTGCGTGGGCACCGCGCCGCCGGCTGCGACCAGCTGCTCCTCGAGTTGGTCGCGGCGAAAGACAGCTTCGAGTATCAGCGTCTGGAAGCGTGAGGCGTCGAAGTTGACGTTCGTAAGCGTGGAGAAGAGGGCCCGCGAGGTGAAGCTGTCGACCTTGGCGTCACTGACGCCCGCGTCTCGGGCGGCGATCGCCACCTGGGAGAGGCCTCTCAGCGCGTAGGTCAGGAGGTCTTGCAGCGCCGCGACCTCCGGCGGCTTCCCACAGACTCCCGCTGTCGTGCAGCCGCTCCCTTTGCGTGTCTGCTCGCACTGATTGCAGAACATCCCGAGATTCTCCACCCGCGCACCTCCGTTGGCTCATTCGACCGGTAGCAGTGCTCGCTTATCAGCGTTAGCACGGTGCAAACGGTGGGAACCATACCGCAGAGGCTGGGTGGGAGTCAAGGGACGTCGTTGCCGACGGCCGAAGAGTCCTTCGGCTGCAGCCTGGCTCCGCACACGGCGCAGGCGACCGCGTGCTCGCTATTCTCGGATCCGCAGGCTTGGCAGGCCCGGTGTGCCTCGCCGACGAGATGCACGTGCTCGACAGCCCGTCGGTTGTCCGCCATCTTCGCTTTGAGCTCTTCCCACGCCAGCTTCGGGTTCATGACGCCACCCCCGGTGACCGTCGACTCTCTCTGTGTGTCCGAGGCCGCGTGGGTCTCGGAGCGCACCTTTCACTACTATGTACCATAGTAAGGAGGAATGTAGGCCTCGGAAGTGGGCTTCGAAGTCCTGGGAGCGGTCCGCCCTCAGCCCCCCGACACCGGGAGGAAGACGTAGAGGTGGTCACCTTCCGACAGCGAGGTGTCCGGGGGCGACGGTCTACCGTTGACGCAGGCGATCCACTTCAGCTGCTCGGGTAGGCTCAGACGGCCGAGGACGTCGCCCAGCGTGTCGTTCTCGGCTATCTCGGTCGGCCCGCCCTCGAAGCCGCGGCCGTCGGCTCGGCAGCAGCCCCGCAGCACGGCACACACGTCGATGGTCACCTGCATCTCGTCTCCTGGCTCCGCGGCGGCGCGTTCGGCGGACCGCCGGCCGGGATCCGGACGCCTCCGTCGGGGCCGTCCGCGGCCGGCGCGGCTAGGCGATCCCTAGCCTTCCCAGTGTTGCCGGCGTGGGGATGCCGTCGGTATCCCAGCCCCGCACCTGGTAGTAGGTCTCGAGCATCTCGGGAAGGTGGGACACCTGCCCGGCCGCGGGGCCGTCCGGGAGTGGCTCCTCGAGTTCGCGTGGCGGGAGGGTGTCGTCCTTTCGCGAGAAGCCGGCCCGGGTCAGGAATCGGCGCTCGGCATTGGCGATGCGTTCCCCGGCTTCGCACAGCTCTTCGATGGTGTAGTCGGCGCCCGTGGCCGCGTTCAGGTACTCCATGATGCCCACCGGCCGGGCCTTGGCGTCCTTGCTGATGAGGGCCCGGTGGGCGAAGAAGATGCAGAGACCTGAGGAGTCGATGATGGTGGAGAGGTCCTGGCAGGCGGCGGCCAACTCGGCCTTCCCCTCGACCGCGGCGCTGTCGACCAAGACGGGCGTGCCAAAGAGTTCGAAGTAGGCGGTGTCGCCGCGCATGTGCGAGCCCCCGATGGGCGACGTGGCGTAGGTCAGGCTCATCCCCTGGAGGCGGCGGGGGAGATAGCCCGCGAACTCCTGTTTCTTCGAGACCATCGCCAGCTCCGGATGACCGCATCTCTCCGCCAAGCGGTAACTGCCCTCGGCGAGCAGGTCGCCGAAGCCTTCGCGGTTGCCCGTCTTCTCGGTTAGTTCCACCAACGCGCCGCCGTCGCCCCAGCGCAGCGACCGTCCCACCTCCGCTTCGTCGAGGTAGCCGCGGTCCACCAACTCCATGGCGCAGGCGACCGTGGCGCCCATGGTGATCGTGTCCAGCCCCAGCCTGTTGCAGAGGAAGTTCGCTTCGACGATGGACGCCAAGTCGCTGATCTCGCAGCTGGACCCCATCGCGTACCAGGTCTCATACTCGGGGCCCTCGCCGGTGAGCGTCCGATCGGGCTTCTCCACCTTGCTGATGCGGGCGCACCCGATGGGGCAGCTGAAGCAGGCGCCTCTGCGGATGAAGTGCTTCTCGTGGAACTCCTTCTCGATGCCGCCTTCCCACGGCGTGAACTTCGTCCTCTGGAAGTTCTTGGTGGGTAGGCAGCCCATCTTCTCGCTGTGGCCCACGACGTAGGTGGTGCCGTAGAGGGTGAGTCCCGAGGGCGTCACGGCAGTCGCGGCATCGTAGGCGTCGATCACCTCTTTGTGGTAGGCCGCGAACGCTTCCGGATCGTGGAGAGGGACGTCCTTGGCTTCTGCTTTGACCACGACGGCCTTCAGGTTCTTCGAACCCAGCACGGCGCCCACGCCCGAGCGCCCCGCGGCGCGATGCTTCTCGTTCTGCACGGAGGCGAACCGCACCAGCCGCTCCCCCGCCGGGCCGATACAGGCGACGCGGGCCTTGGGGTGGGTCCCCTGGAGCAGGAGGTCGGTGGTCTCCTCGGTGTCTTTGCCCCAAAGGTGGTCGGCGGAGCGGAGTTCGGCCTTTCCGGGAGTCACGAAGAGGTAGGTGGGCTCCGCGGCGCGCCCCGTGAGGATGATGCCGTCATAGCCGGCACGCTTGAGTTCGGTGGGGAAGTGGCCGCCGGAGTTGGACGTGGTGAGCGCCCCGGTGAGGGGACTCTTGGTCATGATCATGTAGCGGGCGCCGGTGGCGGCCCGCGTCCCGGTGAGCGGCCCGGTGAACATGCACACCATGTTCTCGGGGGAGAGGGGTTCGACCATGGGGTCGAGTTCCCGGTTCAGATAGTAGATGCCGAGGCCGCGGCCCCCGACGTAGTCGCGCGCGACCTGCGGGTCGAGAGTCTCTTCAGCGACGGTACCCGCAGTCAAGTCGACGCGCAGGATGGTGCCGGTCCAACCGTTCATTCCACAACCTCACCGGACAGGATTGACTCATGCCCACAGCCTACCACCGGCGCGTCGTCGTCGGGATTCCTTGGGGTTCGCATGTCGTGCCAAATCTTGGTTCCCGGGAGGCCTGTGCGCGGCGCTGGACGCGGGAGAAACCGTGCTGCGCTGGATGCGGGAGAGGCCGTGCGGCGCAGCCGTGGTTTGCGACAGTGGGTTGCGACAGTGGGTTGTGGACGCTCCCCCGTGGGTAGCGTGGCCAGCGGATGGCGTCGGTATCTCGCGTCGCGGCACGACGAGCACGGAGGTCTGACCACGTGGATGATCCAACCGGCCTCTCTCCGGCCGAGGCGGGTGAGAGGCTCCGCTCCGAAGGCTACAATGAGCTGCCCTCGAGCGAAGGTCGAGGCGTCTCGGCCATAGCGGTAGGCGTGATCAAGGAGCCGATGTTCCTGCTCCTGGTCTTCTCGGGCGCCCTCTATGCCACGCTCGGCGACATCCAGGAGGCGGCGATGCTCCTGGGCTTCGTGTTCGTGGTCATGGGCATCACCGTCTACCAGGAGCGCAAGACCGAGCGTGCCCTCGACGCGCTGCGCGATCTGTCGAGTCCGCGGGCCTGCGTCGTCAGGGGAGGGCGGCAACTCCGCATCCCCGGCCGCGAGGTCGTGCGGGGAGATATCGTGATGGTCTCTGAGGGCGATCGCGTTCCGGCCGACGCGGCCGTGCTCTCGTGCAACGATCTGCAGGTCGACGAGTCGCTGCTCACCGGCGAGTCGGTTCCCGTGCGCAAGCTGCCCGCCGAGGGCCCTTTTGATTCCGAGACAATTCTGGTGCGACCGGGCGGAGACGACCTGCCGAACATCTACTCAGGCACTCTCGTGGTGCAGGGCCAGGGCATCGCGGAAGTGGGGGCGACAGGAACGCGCACCGAGATGGGGAGGATCGGCCTTGCCCTCGAGCAGACCGACAGGGAGCCCACCGACCTGCAACGTCAAAGCGGCCGCCTGGTGCGCAACATGGCCCTGGTGGGGGTCTTCGTCTGCTGCCTTGTCGTGCTCATGTACGGTTGGACGCGGGGAGATTGGATAGATGGGCTCCTGGCTGGGGTGACCCTCGCCATGGCTACGCTGCCCGAGGAGATCCCGGTCGTGCTCACGGTCTTCCTGGCTCTCGGGGCGTGGCGGATCAGCCAGAAGAACGTCTTGACCCGCAGGATCCCGGCCGTCGAGTCGCTGGGATCCGCCACCGTGCTGTGCGTGGACAAGACCGGCACCCTGACGGTCAATCGCATGACCATAGCCCGACTCTTCGCGGCGGGTCGGTTCTTCGTCGTGCCGGAGGAACGGGCGGGGGCCGCCCACGCGGAGGCCGCCGCCGCAGAGACCGGCGGCATGGAGCACCACGCTGCGGCGGCTGGTCGCCACGTCGCAGCGGGGGACGTCGGCGATGCAGCCGCCGGTGGCGGCCCCGACGCCGTGGCGGTCGCCGCCATCCCCGCGGCCGCCAGCCCAGGCATCGCAGCCGCCACCGCTCCCGGCGTCCCCTCCGGCTCTGGCGCCGCCGGGCCTCCGCTGGGCGCTCCGGTGCACGAGGCCTTCCACAGATTGGTGGAGTACGGGATCCTCGCCAGCGAGCTCGACCCCTTCGACCCCATGGAGAAGGCGTTCGACGAACTCGGGGGGCGCTACTTCGCCGCATCCGAACACCTCCACCGCGACTGGGAGTTGGTGCACGAATACTCACTGTCGCGCGACTTGCTCGCGATGTCTCACGTGTGGCGCTCACCCACTCGCGACGCGTGCGTCGTCGCCGCGAAGGGAGCGCCACACGTGAGACATCGCGAGC
>DASRMJ010000080.1:0-5155 GCA_035647995.1 Thermoleophilia bacterium
GAATCAACCCTGCATCATCTTCATGGACGAGATCGACGCCGTCGGTCGGCACCGCGGCGCCGGCATGGGCGGGGGCCACGACGAACGCGAGCAGACCCTGAACCAGCTGCTCGTGGAGATGGACGGTTTCGAGGCCAACGAAAGCATCATCATGATCGCGGCCACCAACCGTCCCGACATCCTCGACCCCGCTCTGCTGCGGCCCGGTCGTTTCGATCGCCAGATCGTGGTCGATCGTCCCGATCGCGAGGGCCGCCGGGCCATCCTGGAGGTGCACAGCAAGGGCAAGCCACTCTCGCCCGACATCGACCTGGGCGTGCTGGCCGCGTCTACTCCAGGGTTCACCGGCGCCGATCTGGCCAATCTGGTGAACGAGGCCGCGCTGCTTGCGGCCCGCCAGAACAAGAAGGTCGTTGAGATGGACGAACTCGAAGAAGCCATCTTGCGCGTCATCGCCGGGCCGGAGAAGAAGTCCCGCCTCCTCAGCGAGGAAGAGCGTCTCATCACCGCATATCACGAGACCGGGCACGCGCTGGTGGCGCACCTGCTGCCGAACGCAGACCCGGTGCACAAGGTATCCATCATCAGCCGCGGCCAGGCTCTCGGCTACACCATCACCCTGCCCACCGAGGACAAGTTCATGGTGAAGCGCGGCGAGATCATGGACAAGCTCGCACACATGTTGGGCGGGCGGGTGGCCGAGGAGGTGCGCTTCGACGACATCACCACAGGCGCTTCCAACGACCTCCAGCGGGCCACCGAGACGGCCCGCCGTATGATCACCCAGTACGGCATGAGCGAGAACCTGGGGCCGCTCACGTTCGGGCATGACCCCGCGCAGCCTTTCGTCGGACGCGACTACGGCATGGGGCAGGAGTACTCGGAAGCGACCTCTCAGCGCATCGACAACGAGATACGCCGGGTCATTGATGAGGCCTACAGCACCGCCAACCGCATTCTTCGCGAGCATCGCGCGGAGCTGGACATGGTGTCGCAGCTGCTGGTGGAGCGCGAGACCATCGATCGCGTGGAGTTCGAAGCGCTTCTCGCCGGCGGGGATCCTGCCGAAGTGTTCAAGGAACGTGACGAGAAGAACGCCTTGAAAGCGGCTGAGAAGAAGAAGCGCGACGAGCAATCCCGCGCCCGCGACATCGCGAAGGCTCGCGACCGCGATGAGCGCGCGGCCGACGACGACGACACCGATGGTTTACCGGCGCCGGCTGCCGCTGAGGTGGTCGATGTCGACGATGCCGTCGAAGTGCCGGTCGCCGACATCGATGCGGCCGATATCAAGGCCGCTGAGGCCGCCGAAGCGCCCGCGGCGCCCCAAGCGCTCGAGGTCGGCGAGAGCGACACACCGGTCGACGACCTGTCGTCTCCAGACGGCGCGGGCGGCAAGTCCGCGGCGCCGGCCGGGGACGACAGCCAGGTGGAAGCCGACGCACCGGGCGACGACGGGGAGCCGAAGTGAGCAGGGACGAGGACCCGCGCTCGAAAGGGCGGGCGGTGCCGCGGCCGGGCATGGACCTCGACATGATCGAAGAGGGCATCCGGCTGGTGCTCCTGGGACTCGGCGAGGACGCCGCTCGCGACGGCCTCGCACGCACGCCCCGTCGCGTGGCTGAGATGTACCAGGAAGTACTGAGCGGCACCTACCAGAATCTTGCCGACATAGTGCAGCCGATCCCGTCGGACAAGCATCAAGAGCTGGTGCTGATCAAGGACATACCGTTCCACTCGGTCTGCGAGCATCACCTCACCCCGTTCTTCGGGTTCGCCCACGTGGCGTACATCCCGTCGCGAGACGGGATGATCGCGGGGCTCTCCAAACTGGCGCGACTTGTCAAGGTCGCGGCGGCGCGCCTGCAGCTCCAAGAACGACTCACGAGCTGCATCGCCGACACCTTGGTCGAGACGCTCGATCCGGAAGGCGTCCTGGTCCTGGTGCAGGCCGAACATCTCTGCATGTCCATGCGCGGGGTGCGCACCGCGGGTGCTCAGACCGTCACCTCCGCCGTGCGCGGCATCTTCCGCACCAGCTCCGCGACGCGGGCCGAGGTGCTGGCACTGATCGACGCCCCCCGGAAGTAGCCCGATGATCCCTCGAGCCGGCCTTCCCCAGGTTGTCGCTCTTCGCGACCTGGACGAAGTGCGTGCTCTCATGGCGCGCATGCGGGTGTCGCCGGGCGGCGCCAACATCATGGATAAGAAGGCCCTCTTTCGGGTCGTACGGGTCAAAGGCCTCGATGTCCGCGCCGCCAACATCCTGAAGCAGGAGATGCTCTCCCGCGGCGGCGAGGTGGCCACCTCGCGAGAGGTGTACGAGCTGAACGGTCGCGAAGCCGACTGTCTGGTCTTCGGCACTCTCACCCAGTTCGAGCGTCTCTTGCCGAAGTTGCGGGCCCAACCCTTCGGGTTGCGCGATCTCGCCGCCTCTATCGCCGCCGCCCTCGAGCACTACGACGCCCGTGTCCCGGCGTTCCATGCGGGCTTCGACCTCAGTAAGCGCCCTCGCGTGATGGGCATAGTGAACGTGACTCCCGACTCGTTCTCCGATCCCGGTGATCACTTCGACCCGGACGTGGCCGTGGCCGCCGCGTGGCGCATGGTCGAGGAAGGGGCCGACATGATCGATGTGGGAGGGGAGTCCACGCGCCCCGGCTCGGGCAGGGTCAGCGCCGATGAAGAGATCGCGCGGGTGCTGCCGGTGATCAAGGCTCTGGCGGGATCCCTGCCCGTGCCCATCTCGATCGACACGTATCGAGCTTCTGTCGCCGCGGCGGCTCTGGAGGCGGGCGCGTTCATGGTGAACGACGTGTCGGCATTCCGCATGGAACCGGCGATCGCCGACGTCGTCCGAGACGCCGGCTGCCCGGCCGTTCTCATGCACATGCTGGGCGAGCCGAGGACGATGCAGGACAACCCGGTCTATGACGAAGTGGTCCAGGACCTGTTCACCTTCTTCGTGGAGCGCCTCACCTGGGCCGTGGAGCGGGGGGTCCCGGAAGAGAACCTTCTCGTCGACCCGGGCATCGGGTTCGGCAAGACGTTGGTGCACAACCTCGAGATCATGAGACATATCGGTAGCTTCCGCTCCTTGGGCCGCCCTATCGTGCTCGGTGCTTCGCGCAAACGCTTCATCGGCGAGATCCTGGGGCTGCCCGAGGCCAAGGACCGGGTGATCGGCACCGTGGCCACCAGCGTGATCGCGGCCCTGCACGACGTGGACATCGTGCGAGTGCACGACGTGCGTGAGAACGTCGAGGCTATCCGCTTGGCTCGAGCGGTGTTCCCGACGCCCGAAGCGTAGTCGGTTCGGGCACCGTCAGAGAGGGGGGTCACGTGGACATCTACATCGACGGACTCGAGGTCTACGGCTACCACGGCGTGCTCCCCGAGGAGAAGGTCCTCGGCCAGCAGTTCGTCTTCGACCTGCGCCTCTCCATCGACGAGTGTGTCGGCGTCGAGTCCGACCGCGTCGCAGACACGATCGACTACACTGAGGTGATAGACGTGGTCACCGAGGTGGCCGGCTGCGAGAGCTATGATCTCCTGGAGCGCGTCGCGGGCTCCATCGCCCGGACCCTGCTCGGCCGCTTCCCTATCGACGCAGTATGGGTGCGAGTCACCAAACCCCATCCGCCCATCCCGTGCGCTCTGAGAGGCGTGGGCGTGTCACTCGAACTCCGTCGTCAGGGTGGCGCGCTCGGGGCCGGCGGGTCGATCGCGTAGACCCGGTGTCGCAAAGTCTGGATGCTCCTGGAGCCGGCGTCACCGCCTACCTCGGTCTCGGGTCGAACCAGGGGGACTCCCGGACTCTTCTCGAGGAGGCGGTGCGCGGTCTCTCGACCGTAGCGGGTGTGCGGGTGACGGGGCTCTCCCGCTGCTATCGCACGGCGGCGGTGGGCATGGAGGACCAACCGGATTTCCTGAACATGATCGTCGAGATCGCCACGACCCTGGCCCCACTCGAACTGCTGGAAGCCGTCCAGAGCCTGGAGAGCGCGGCCGGAAGGGTGCGCACCGTCCGCTGGGGCCCCCGGACGCTCGACGTGGATATCCTCTGGTACGATGGCATCTTCATGGACCACGACCGCCTCCAACTGCCGCATCCTCGGATGCAGGAGCGGCGCTTCGTGTTGGAGCCCCTGGCGGAACTCGCCCCCGACCTGGTGTTGGGCAATGGCCTCACAGTGAGGGAATCCCTGGCCGAGGTGCTCGATCAGGACGTGGCGGTAATGGTCGATCCACGGAAGGAGTGAGGCGGAGTCATGGACTACTCGGCCATGCAAGAAGAACTGAAGACCCTTGCTCGCGACAGAGACGCGGTGATACTGGCGCACAACTACCAGCGACCCGAGGTGCAGGACGCCGCGGACTACGTGGGCGACTCGCTGGGCCTCTCCAGGCAGGCGGCCGCCAGCGACGCGGGCATCATCATCTTCTGCGGTGTGGACTTCATGGCCGAGACCGCGGCCATCCTGGCGCCCGACAAGCGGGTCATACTCCCTGAGGAGAGGGCGCACTGCCCCATGGCGGCCATGGTCGACGAGCGGGGGTTGGCCGCGCTGAAGGCTCAGCACCCCGGCGCGGTGGTGGTGAGCTACGTGAACACGTCGGCGGCGGTGAAGGCGCTTTCGGACATCTGCTGCACGAGCGCCAACGCGCCCGAGGTCGTGGCCTCCGTGCCCGCCGGCACGGAGATCATCTTCACCCCCGACTGCAATCTGGGCGCCTGGGTGACCGAGAAGACGGGCCGCGAGATGATCCTGTGGCAGGGCTTCTGCCCCACCCATGACCTCATCCAGCCCGAAGACATCCTCGAGGCCAGAGCGCTGCATCCGAAGGCCAAGGTGGTGGTGCACCCCGAATGTCGCCCGGACGTCACAGCCCTGGCCGATGCCGTGGAGAGCACGTCGGGGATGATCCGATTCTGCCGAGAGGACGAAGCTCGGGAGTTCATCGTAGGCACCGAGTCGGGCATGATCCACCGGTTGAGCGTGGATGTCCCCGGCAAGCGCTTCCACCTTGTCAACGACTCGGTCGTGTGTCCGAACATGAAGATGACCACTCTCGGCAAGGCGATCGCGGCCCTGCGACGTGAAGGTCCCGTGGTCACCGTCCCCGAGGAGATCCGACTAAAGGCGTTGGCGGC
>DASRMJ010000081.1:0-11031 GCA_035647995.1 Thermoleophilia bacterium
CCCCAGGCCCTCGCCGCTCACGATGTGGACAGCGTCGACCACATCAGCCATGCAGCCGGAGTGCGCGCCGGCGTTCATGCAGACCCCGCCGCCGACGCTCCCCGGTATCCCGCAGGCGAACTCCAGACCCGACAACCCCAAGTCGGCCACATGGACCGCCAGTCGCGAGAGGGGAAGCCCCGCTCCGGCCACCAGCCACGCCGACGACGCATCGGCGTCCTCCGGCTCTTCGACATAGTGGAAGTGGTGGTCGAGCTTGAGGACGACGCCCCGATACCCCGAGTCCGGGACGAGGAAGTTCGATCCTCCCCCCAAAACCACCCAGGGAACGTCGGCATCGGAGAGCAGTCTCACGGCGGCGATGAGGGCGTCAGCGGTGTCGACGGTCACCAGAAGGTCGGCATTCCCGCCGACGCCGATGGTGGTGAAGGGAGCCAAGGGCGCCCGCCGCCAAGACCGCGAGCCTGGAATCCCGGCCAACTCGCTCGTCAGGTCGGAGGTCATCCCCGACTCGGCAAGAAGGTCACGAGAGTTCGAGGAACCGCTCGCCGACTCGGTGCACATCCCCCGCGCCCATGGTCAGCACCAGGTCGCCGGGGACCGTCGACCACTGGAGGTACTCCACTACCTGCGTGAGCCTCGGCAAGAACACCACCGGGAACCGCGGCGACAACCGCAGCAGGCTGTCGAGGATCAGCTTCGCACTGATGCCCGGCTGCGGTTCTTCGCGGGCCCCGTAGATCTCCGTGATGACGGCCACGTCGGCCTCGAGCAGAGCCTCGGCGAACTCCTGGTGCAGGTAGCGGGTGCGCGAGTAGAGATGAGGTTGGAACACGGCCACCACGCGGCCCCAGTCGCCGGTGCGCGCAGCCCTCAGCGTGGCCTTGAGCTCGGTGGGATGGTGCGCATAGTCGTCCACCACCGTCACCGCGCCCCGTTCACCCTTCCACTGGAAGCGGCGCACGGCCCCCGTGAAGCTCCGAAGCGAAGCCGCGATCTCCGCCGGGGACACCTGCAACTCGGTCAGTGACGCGAAACAGGCGAGAGCGTTGAGGACGTTGTGTTGACCGGGAACCACGAGTTCCGCGTCTGCGAGGTGTTCGCCGTGCCGCCATACTTCGAAGCTGCAGGCACGACGGTGAAGCCCCACCTCCCGGGCCTGGTAGTCGGCCCCCGCTCCCAGGCCGTACGACGTGGTCCGGCACCGAGCGTCAGTCGCCAGTTTCGCGAGCTTCGCATCGTCGGCCCAATAGACCATGCGACCATGCTCGGGCAACTGCGCGATGAACCTGCGGAAGACATCGGCTACGTCGTCGACGTGGCGGTAGTGACTGTGGTGATCGAGCTCCAGGTTCGTGAACACCGCTACTTCGGGACGCAGGTAGAGGAGGGATCCATCGGACTCGTCGGCCTCGCACACCATGATCTCGCCCGCGCCGTGCCGTGCGTTCGAACCGAGGTCGTTGAGTTCGCCCCCCACCAAGAAGGAAGGGTCGAGGCCAACATCCATGAGGGTGCGGCTGATCATCGAGGTGGTCGTGGTCTTCCCGTGCGTGCCACAGACGGCGACGCCTCGGCGGCCCTCCATGACCCAGGCCAGCGCCTGAGCCCTTCTCACCACGGGGAACCCACGGCGACGGGCAGCGCTCAACTCAC
The DNA here is from genome assembly GCA_035647995.1 of Thermoleophilia bacterium. Lineage (GTDB taxonomy): Bacteria > Actinomycetota > Thermoleophilia > RBG-16-64-13 > RBG-16-64-13 > JAHJSA01. The sequence goes on from DASRMJ010000081.1 coordinate 1,657, forward strand.
GGTTGTGTTCGGGTATCGCCGAGGAGATGACCACGACATCAGGGTGGTCGAGGTTGCGCGGATCATGCCCCAAGGTAACGGTCACACCGGCCTCCTCCAAGAGGCCGGTGTAGCGTGACGACTTGAGGTCCGAGCCGGTCACCTCGTACCCGCGCCGGTGAAGCACGAGTGCGATGCCGCTCATCCCCGCACCGCCGATACCGATGAAGTGGAGCCGACGCAGGCCCGAGAGCCGCAGATCTGGCTGGAAGAGTGTGCTGTTCGTCATAGTGTGGGTGCCCGCGGAGGGCCTGCCAATTGTACTATCTCGTCGGCGATGCGGGTAGCGGCGTCGGGACGCGCGAGGGCGGCCGCTCGTTCGCGCATGCCCGCGTGCCTCCTCGGTTCCAGCACCCGCGCCACCTCGGCCGCCAACCTCTCGCCAGAGAGTTCCGCGTCGGGCAGCAGCAGGGCCGCCCCCTCGGCCTGCAGCCCGAGCGCATTCTTGGTCTGGTGATCGGCGGTGGCGGCCGGGAAGGGCACGAGCACCGACGGTATCCCGCGCGCCAGCAGCTCGGCGACGGAGCCTCCCGCGCGGGCCACCGCCACGTCCGCGGCCGCAAGAGCCAACTCGAAGTCGTCCAGATAGGCGTGCGTCTGGTACCGGGGGTTCGCGCACTCGACCGCGCGCCTGCCCCGGAGAGCTTCGGCGACCCGCTCCCGATCGGCCGTGCCCGTTACATGGATGACCGAGAACGGTGTCTCGCCCCGGGCGAACGCCTCGATCGCAGCCGTATTCATGCTCCTGGCACCCAGACTCCCGCCGAACACCAGGACCACAGGAAGTGCCGGGTCCAGGGAGAAGCGCTCCAGACCCTGCTCGCGCGTCGCCGTCAGCAGCGACGGCCGTACGGGTCGCCCGGTGTAGACGAACTTCCCTCCCACGCGACCCGGGATGGGGAACGAGAGACAGACGCGGTCGACGAGCATGCTCAAGATCCTGTTGGTCCACCCTAGATGGGCGTCCATCTCGAGAGCGACGCTGGGGATGCGGGCGACGGCCGCCTCGGCCACCACCGGGCCGGAAGCGTAGGCACCCACCCCCACCACGCACGCGGGACGCAGTCGGCGCAGGGTGGCCCACGCGTCAACGGCCGCGACCGGGAGCGACGCCAACGTGCGCAGGGTGGTCAACCCGAGCCGACGCTCGAACCCGCGGATGCGTACGCTGGAGAACGGATACCCCGCCCGGGTGACAAGTCCGCTCTCCATGCCGTGCGGACCGCCGCAGAAGTGGACTGCGTATCCGCGTTCGGTGAGAACGTCAGCGATGGCCAGGGCGGGCACCACGTGGCCCGCCGTACCTCCGCCGGCTATCAATATGCGTGACATTGGGTGGCTCCCGACGCTCGATGTGCGCCGCGATGGGGGTCGCCACGGGCCCGAAACGAGCCACGGAGAGCATGATCCCCACCGCGATCAACACAATCAGAAGATTGGTCCTACCGTAACTGATGAAGGGTAGGGGCACCCCTGTGAGCGGCAGCGCGCCCATGACCCCTCCCATGTTGATCCCGGCCTGCCCCACGATGAGAAACGTGCAGCCGGCCACGAGATATCTGCCGAACGGCTCGGCGCAGCGACGGGCAAGCGCCAGTCCACTCGCGGCGAACACGGCGAACAATGCTATGACCAGGCCCACACCCACCAGGCCCAACTCCTCGCCCAACACGGCCAGGATCATGTCGGTGTGGGCCTCGGGGAGATAGCTGAACTTCTGCACGCTCAATCCGGGGCCGACGCCGAACCACCCGCCGCTCCCCATGGCGAGGAAGGACTGCACTATCTGGAACCCTGAGTCCTGCGCCTGAGCGAACGGGTCGAGGAAGGCAAGAAAGCGCTCCCGCCTGTAGTCCTCGGTGAAGATGGCCAGCAACACGAGACCGACCCCGCCGCCCGCCAGCCCTATCCAATCGCGCACCCGCATCCCGGCTACCCACAGCAGACCCATGGTCGCTACCGCCACGACCACGATGGTGCCCAGGTCGCGTTGCCAGAGGATGAGAACACAGATCACCGCCACAATAGCTCCGAAGGGCAGCACGAGGTCTTTGGACGACCCCGACTGCGCCCGCTTGGAGGCGAGAAGGTGCGAGCCGACCAGTATCACCGCCAACTTCGCAACTTCCGACGGCTGAAGCGGCAAAGGGCCCAGGTCGAGCCACCGGGACGCGCCGCCGGCGGACCGACCGACGCCGGGCAGGTGCACGGCGAGCAAGAGTACGACCGTTACGGCCACACCGAACAGCGCGAGTCGCCGCCAATGGCGGTAGTCCACCCGTGAGACGACCACCAGACACACTACGCCGGCAATGGCGACGAGCGACTGCTGGCGCAGGTAGAAGTTCAAGTCTCCGTCCGTGCGGAAGAATCCCACCGCGGACGAGACCGAGTACATCATCACCAATCCGATGGCGAGCAGGCCGAGCGCTGAGGCGATCAGTACTTGGTCGGCGCGCAGCCGGAAGGCGGAGCGCCCGAGAGCGTCAGCATCCTCGGCGACGTCGCGCTCAGCGGCGGCCTCGCGGATCGAGGCCTGCCGCCGGGTCTCCGCCCGGCGGAGAACGGAACGGCCGTCGCCGCCCTGCTGGGCGGCGACGTGCCGATTCTGATTCCGCGAGTTCACTCCCGGTCCGCCCTCAGTCTCTGGACGATCTGCATGAAATGCGCGCCTCTCTCTTCGAAATCGGAGTACTGGTCGAAGCTGGCGCACGCCGGCGCCAGCAGAACCGTATCCCCAGGAGTGGCGGATGCCACGGCGTCCGCCACCGCCCTTTCCAGGTCTCCCTCATCCGAAGGCACCGGAACGGTCTCCATGCCCTCCTCCACCCTCACCCGCTCGAACGCCGCCCGGATGAGAGGCGCGGCCTCTCCGATCAAGAGCACGCTCCTGCAACCCACCGCGCACGCGCGTGCCACGGGACGGTAGTCCGATGCTTTGTCCCTGCCCCCGAGGATCAGGTGTGTCCCGGTCGGATAGGCGTCGAGGGCCTTCAGAGTGGCCTCCACGTTCGTAGCCTTGCTGTCGTTCACATACGCCACGCCGTCCACTACTCCTGCCGGCTGTAGTCTGTGGGGGACCCCGGGAAAGGTGCGGAGCGCCTCCTCGACGGCCTGGCTCGGCAGCCCTCGGGCCAGCGCCACCGTCGAGGCTCCCAGACAGTTCTCCATGTTGTGCCGGCCGCGCAAGGGGATGGAGTCCGCCGGGATGCCGCCGCCGAGAAGGTGCAGCGTGACGCCATCGAACCAGGCGGCGGCTCCTGGGGACCCCAGAGTCGAGAAGAAGAGGACCGCGGGCCCCCCTTCCCGAGCCGCGACTTCCCGCCCAAGCCCGGCCACCGCAGGGTCGTCGAGGTTGAACACCGCCCAGTCGTCCGACCGCTGCCGAGCGAACATGTTGGCCTTGCAGGCCAGGTAGCGTTCCATCGTGCCGTGGCGGTCGAGATGGTCGGGGGTGAGGTTCAGCAGCACTCCGGCCGCCGGTCTAAACTCGTGTACGTCCTCTAACTGGAAGCTTGAGAGCTCCACCACCAGCTCGCACTCCGGGCCGAGGCCACGCGCCGCGGAAGTGATGGCCGTCCCGATGTTCCCAAGGACGAGGGCCGGATGCCCCGCCGTCTTGAACATGTGGCCGAGGAGAGCGGTGGTGGTGGTCTTCCCGTTGGTGCCGGTGACTGCGCTGAAGGGGGCCGGAAGAAGGGCGTAGGCGAGTTCCGCCTCACTCCACACGGGGATGCCGACGTGATGGGCGGCTGTGAGCAGCGGCACCTCGGCCGGGACGCCAGGGCTCTTCACCAGCAGATCTACGCCCTCAAGCTGATCAGGTGACTGCGGGCCCGGCAGCAGCCGCGCGCCGGCGAGCAGTGCCGGCTCGATCCCGGGGAGTTCGGCGAGGCCCCTGCGGTCCGAAAGGACGACTTCGCGCCCCAAGCCCGCCAGCAGGGTCGCGGCCGCGACCCCTGAACGACCCGCGCCCACGACCAACACCCTGCGCACGTCGGCGCGCAGCCCCACAGGGTGGTCACCTGCACAATCCCGGTGCATCAGAGGGTGTCGACGTAGAAGATGGTGAATCCGGCCGCGGCGAAGATGGCGGTGACGATCCAGAAGCGGACGATGATCTTGGTCTCCGACCAGTCTTTGAGTTCGAAATGATGATGGATAGGAGCCATCAGGAATACCCGCCTCTTGAAGACGCGGAAGCTGATCACCTGGATGATGACGCTGAGCGCCTCGACCACGAAGATCCCGCCGATGACCACGAGCAGCAACTCGGTGCCGGTGACCACCGCCAGGCCGGCCAAGGCAGCCCCCAGCGCCAGGGAGCCGGTGTCGCCCATGAACACCTCGGCCGGTACGGAGTTGTACCAGAGGAATCCGACGCACGCGCCCATCAGGCTGGCCGAGAGGATCGCGAGATCCGGCTCGTGGAGCATGAAGGTGATCCCCGTGTAGGCCAGGAGACACGTGGCCACGGTGCCCGCAGCCAGGCCGTCGAGCCCATCGGTGATGTTCACCGAGTTGGCGAATCCCGAGATGACGAAGTACACGACCAGGAAGTACACACCCCCGAAGGCGAGTTCCTTGTTCAGAAGCGGCACGTGCACATTGCTGTCTACGCCGGCGAACCTGATGGCCACCCAGCCCACGACGAGCACCAGCAGCAGCTGGAGACTCATCTTGGTCTTGCCGCTGATCCCAAGAGAGCGCTTGCGTCTGACCTTCGCCAGGTCGTCCAGGAGACCGATGGCGCCCGAGCCGAACGTCAACACGAAGACCACCAAGCTGGGGACGGTCTTGCGGGCCAGTATCATGTAGGGGATTGCCGCGGCGGCCAGGATCAACAGACCTCCCATCGTGGGGGTGCCCTGCTTCACCTGGTGACGCTCCGGGCCGACGTCGCGGATGTTCTGGCCGATGCCCCTATCGCGCAGCCACCGAATGAACCTGGGCCCGGCGACCACGGCCAAGACCATCGCAAGCAGCCCGGCGGCCAGGACGCGGATCATCGTGCGCCGCCCACTTCGTCCGAGCACCGCTCGTGCTCTAGGCGGGCCACCAGTCGCTCGACTAGGCGGTCCAGCTTCATTCCCCGGGAGCCCTTCACCAGGACCACGTCGCCGGGCCGCAGGTAGGCGACGATGCCGTCGACAGCCGCATCCGCCGTCTCGCTCCACACGCCCGGCTGCATCCCCGCCAGGGGTTCGAGGCGGTCTCGCAGTGACTCCCGAAACCCTTGGATGGTGTGGCGACTCCGGGGTCCGACACCGAAGAGGGCCGCCACACCCGTGCGCGCCGCGTGTCTGCCCACCTCACGGTGGTACTCATCGGCATGGGGGCCCAACTCGAGCATGTCGCCGAGCACTGCGATCGGCCTGCGGCCGCCGGACTCCGCTGAGATCGCGAGATCGTCAAGAGCCAGCCGGACGGCGACCGGGTTCGCGTTGTACGTGTCGTCGACGATGAGCACGCCGCCGGCCAAGACCTCGTCGCCGCGCAGGGGGGTGAAATCCACGCTGGAGAGCCCGCTCACACACTCGGCCACGGGAAGGCCTGCGGCGTAGCAGGCCGCGGTCGCGGCCACTGCGTTCCGGAGTCGATGGGCGGCGCGGAAGGCGGTGCCGACCTCGGCCTCCCCCCCCGGCCAGGTGAGGCGCAATAAAGCGCCCCCGTTGCCGTCTCTGCGGGCTACTCCGACCACGTCGGCGGCGAGAGACCGCGCCTCCGAGAGGTCAGGCCCGATCTCCGGTGAAGCCGCCCGCGCGTCGGTGAAGTCGAACGTGACCACGCGGACCCCCGACAGCCGAGCGGCTGCGGCAAGCTCGAACGCATCCACCGGCACAACTGCAGCGCCGCCGGCACGCACTCCCTCGAAGATCTCCGCCTTCGCCGCGAGCACGTCTTCCATGCGGCCGATCAACTCCAGATGCACGGGCGCGATGGCGGTGATCACGGCGACATCCGGCTCGGCCGTCAACGTGAGCGACCTGATCTGCCCCTTTCCGCGCATGCCCATCTCGACCACGACCACCTCGGTCTCGGGCGTGATCTCGAGAAGGGTGAGGGACACTCCGATCTCGTTGTTCTCGTTAGCGGAGGTAGCCACCACTCTACGGACGACCGCTGCCATGCCGCTGACAAGATCCTTCGTGCTGGTCTTGCCGACGCTCCCCGTGATCGCCACGACTGTGGCCGTGGACGCGCGCCTCACCTCGCGCGCCAGCGCCGCGAGGGCGGCAAGCGTGTCGGGTACTCTGTGCAGCGTCTGGCCGCCGGGAGGCAGGTAGTCGACTTCGCCCGCGATGGCTGCGCCGAGTTCGACCACGGCCGCGCCGGCACCGCCGGCCAGCGCGGCCGGCACGAACTGGTTGCCGTCGTAGTTGTCTCCCCGCAGTGCGATGAAGAGGTCGCCCTTGACCAGTGTGCGCGTGTCGGTGGAGATGCCCGTCACTGGAGCGCTCACGGTATCTTCTCCGAGAGCGCGCGCCGCGATCTCGGCCGAGAGCTCGATCATGAGGACTCCGCCATGATCACGCGCACGAGGGCGCGCACCACCTCGCGGTCGTCGAAGGGGATCACCCTGTCGGCGAACTCCTGCCCGCTCTCGTGCCCCTTGCCCAGGATCAGCACGAGATCACCGGCACCCGCCCGGCGCAGCGCCGCCTCGATGGCCACGCGCCGATCGACCTCGACCACCGCTTCGCCGGGGCATTCGAGACCCGCGAGGATGTCGTCCAAGATCGCGGCCGGATCCTCGCTCCGGGGATTGTCCGAGGTGAGCACTGCCACCTCGCACCGGGATTCGAGCGCGCGCCCCATGAGCGGCCGCTTCGCTCTGTCCCGATCACCCCCGCAGCCGAGAACGCCGATCACCCGACCTCGGGCAATGGAGCGCGCCATGTCAAGCACCCTCTCCACGGAGTCGGGCGTGTGCGCGTAATCCACCGCCACCGTGAAGGCCTGGCCCTCGTCGATGCGCTCAAGGCGACCCGGCACGCCCGGAAAGAACGGGAGTGCGTCGAGCATGGCCTGAGGGTCCGCCCCAAGTGAGAGGCAGATGCCCAGGCCCACGGCTATGTTCTCCAGGTTGTACCGCCCCAGAAGTCTCGTGCTCAACTCGAGGCTCAGCTCCTCACCCTTCACGACAGGCTCACCTCTACCCCGCCGCACCGCCTCCAGGGCACGATGCTTCAGAACCAGGCTCCCCGTTGCGCCCCTTTCGTCCAGCCGCGCATTGCGAATCTCGAGGTCCGGGGTACGACGTCCCGGGTCGGTGAGACCATCGGACGCGACAGCCACGGTGAGGACGCGATCGGGGACCAGTCGCTCCACCAGCAGTCGGCCAAAAGGATCACCCACGTTGATGACAGCGGGCGGGCGGTTGCGCGCGTAGTCGCTGTCGAGGAAGAGGCGACTCTTCGAAGCGAAGTACGCCTCCAAAGTGCCGTGATAGTCGAGGTGGTCCTGAGTGAGGTTGGTGAAGGCGACGGCGGAGAAGTGGATCCCCAGCGTCCGCTCGAGATCAAGAGCGTGCGATGAGACTTCCATCACAGCCGCCTGATCCCCCGCGTCGACCATGAGGGCAAGGTCCTGCTGCACATCCACCGCCTCGGGGGTCGTACGTTCGGCCGGAAAGACCTCTCCCCCGATCCTCCGTTCCACCGTTCCGAGAAGGCCGGCGCGCCGACCGGTCTCGCCCAAGAAGAAGGCACACAGGAAGCCGGTGGTGGTCTTGCCGTTGGTTCCGGTTATTCCGACCGTCGCCAGGCGTGCACTCGGGTGTTCGAAGAGGCTGGAGGCGACCAGGCCCATAGCCCGACGCACGGAGGGTACCACCACCTGGGTGACGGGCAGGTCCAGAGGCCGTTCGACGCACAGGGCCACGGCGCCCCGCGAAACCGCATCGGGAGCGAAATCATGCCCATCACGCACGAACCCGGGAACGCAGAAGAACAGATGGCCCGGACCGGCGAGAGAGCTGCGGTAGGAGAGATGCGAGACGTCGGTGGATGGGTCTCCCTCGACCTCGAAACCCCCTACCTCACGGAAAAGGTCTGCGAGTCTCACGGCTTTCGATTCTACCACAGGGCTCTGGGCCGACGATCGCGGCGCGGGCTCACTGCTGTCCGGTCGGAGGGATCTCCAGACGCCTCAGAGCGAAGTCCGCGATCTCGGCAAATGCTGGTGCGGCTACGACGGACCCGTAGTACTGGAGCGTGGGTTCGTCTATGACGACCAATATGACCAGGGCGGGGTCGTCCGCGGGGATCATGCCTATGAAGGAGGCGACGAAGGTGTTATTGGAATATCCCCGACCATTCGGCAGCACCTTCTGCGCCGTACCCGTCTTCCCAGCCACCACGTACCCGTTCACCTGGGCCCTTTGGCCGGTGCCGTCGGTCACGGTCACACGCAACATGTCTCTCAGCTGCCGGGCCACTCCTGCGCTCACCACGCGGTGCGACGGCGTGGTCACCGCCCCTTTGGTGAGATGCGGCTGCACGTACACGCCTTCGTTGGCGATCGCTCCGTAGGCAACGGCCAACTGGAGAGGAGTGACCGAGATACCTTGTCCCATGGGAACGTTCGCAATGGTCGACCCCGACCACTGGTCGGGCGTCAGCATCGACCCGGACGCCTCGCCGGGGAAGTCGATGCCGGTGCGAGTGGTGAACCCGAAACCATAGATCATGTCGGCGAGCCTCTCCTTGCCCACCTCCAGTCCGAGAGTGACCGCCCCCACGTTCGAGGACTGCGCCAGGATCTCGGTGACCGTCATCGAACGTATCGCCGGGATATCCTCGTGGGCCTCGTGCACCGTCCGATCGTGCACTTTGATACTCGGCGCAAGATCGAACGAAGTGTCGGGCTGCACGAGCCCGGCCTCCAGCGCCGCCGCCACCGCCACGACCTTGAACGTGGAGCCGGGTTCGTACTGGTCGGTGACCGCCGCGTTCCTCTGGTCGGCCTCCTTCTGCACCCCGAACTCGTTGGCGTCGAAGTAGGGGACGTTCGCCATCGCCAGGATCTCCCCCGTCTTCGGGTCGAGCACGATCGCGGTCCCCTTGAGGGCTCCGAACGTCTCTACCGCGTCGGCGACGGCCTGCTCGGCCGCGAACTGGATGTCCTCGTCGATGGTCAACACGACCGAACGACCGTCCCGCCCCGCCTCGTCGAAGAGCACACCCAGAGTGCGGCCGAAGGGATCGCCCACGATGCTCCGCTTGCCGCTGACGCCTGTCAGCTGTTCATCGTATTGCTTCTCCACCCCGGCCAGTCCGAGATTGTCGGTTCCGACAAAGCCGAGAAGCTGAGGGGCGAGCGCCCCCTTCGGGT